>JAPYTY010000127.1 GCA_029942065.1 Acidobacteriota bacterium
GATTGGGGCTCACCATGGTTTCCTCGTTGTCACGGCTGACCCGGACCACCGGCATCCCACTCAGAGCAGCAATCTCCAGAGCCTTTTCCAGGGGCTCATGAACGGTTCCGGAAATACCCTCGGCCACGAAGCCGGAAAGGGGTCGGTCCCGAAGGTTCTTTTCAATGCGAGCAAAGACCTCCACTTCCTCATCGGCTCTGGAGAGAGCATCATCCTTCACATAACGGTTGTATTTCACCATCACCACCTTGGGGATCGCGTCTCCCAGGAGCCATCCATCCCCGTCCTTGACCCTGACGGTGACGTTTTCTATTTTTCCCGAGCCTCTTCTCACGCCTGGAACCGTGGAAGGGATCCGGTTCAGGTTGACGGCGGAATTCCAGGTGTGACGGGTGGTGGGCTGAAACCAGATGGTCACGGGAGGCCCGATGGTGCCCAGGATACCACCGTGTCCGCCAATCGGTCCGTAGCCTCCGGGTCGTGCATCTCTTTTCTCCACCTGACGAGAGGCAAAGATTTGCTCGTCCTGGAGCAGGACGGCCCCATAGTGGTCCTTTCCTGCATCGTCTTCCCATATCCCGGAGAGGATGTAATTGACCGAGTCCAGGATGTTTTGATCGCCGTCGTTTCCCAGGGTCCCATGGGCTCGCTGAGAGGCATTCCCTGAGATGGGGAGGGTCGTATCGATCAGCAGATTCAACCAGTAAGCGGTTTCGGCAACATTGTAGCTGCCCTCCAGCCAGATGGCGCCGGCGTATTCACCGCTATCGAGAGCCTGCTGGACAGTGTTGGTGGCCCTGGCCAGATCCTCCATGCGAGGATCCCGCCGGTAGGGTGTATAGGGGAAGAAACCCTCTCCCAGGGACTCGGGTGGGATATCACCCTCTCCAATGTCCGTTCTGGCCTGGTGAGACAAGCCCTTGGTGTATCCGCCCGGAGGAACGGCCCGGTAAAAGTCGAAACTGGCCCTGGAGCTCAACCCGCTTGCCGTTCCCGAACCATTCCTTCCACCGAGTCCCCGGTCGATCTCCTCAAAGAGTCGCGAAGCATCCGGGTAGAAGGTTTGCCGGCATTTCTCAAAGGGAGCACCGGGAGAGGTGCAACCCCCATCCCAGGCACTGCCGTCGGCCTGAAGCGCCATATAGGGCAAAAGATAAAGTCCGTCTTCGGGGTTCAGGGTGACGCGATAAACGGCCCTGTCCCCAGGACTTTGTCGGGTTGAGAGGAAAGTTCCCTGGGAATCGACATAGCCGTCCGGCGGGCCGTACAGTTCGGCTACATCCGTTTCCAGAGGATGCCCGCTGAACTGCTCGATCAGTACTTCCACGGGTGCTGCAAGGCGCTGAGGCACCAGGTGGTCAAAAGCGATGGGACTCCCATCGGAATTGGTTCGAAGAGGGAGACCCCTGGCGGCTCTGGCTTTGTTGCTGGTTACCAGAGGGATGGTGTTGTGAACGGTGGCGGTACCTCCCGAGAAGACCGCAATTTTAGGTTTATTCTGGGCGGTGGCCGTCTGGGAGACGGTCAACCCGAATAACAAGGAAAGGGTGAACATTGCGACAAGCTTGTTTTTCAAGATACTCCTCCTCTGTTTTCAAAATCCGGGCTAAGGATCATTTTTTCTTTCCAGACGCCGAATAGACGTCTCAGGAGAACCAGTTGCCCCAGATGATAGGCATTGTGGTCGGCAATCAGCAAAGCTTCCCTCAGGACCGTCTGTCCGGTGCCGTGGGGAATCGGGGCGTGGAGATCGGTGGCGGGATCTGCGACCAGATCAGCCATGGCCTGGAGATCCTCCTGGAAGGAATCGAGACTCGTGTTCCAGGCACCCTCCTCAGGGGGTTCCGAACTCGCCGGCCAGTAGCCCTCCGGAAACCGGGGGGAGACATGCTGGGGATCTCGGCTGAACTCCAGAATATCCCACTGGGCGATTCGCAGGTGTTCGAGCAGTTCCCAGGCCGAGTAGGGGATGCCTTCCGTCTTTTTCCCCTGAAGTTCTCCCGGAAATTCAGCCAGGACCTTTTCACAGTTGACATGGGCCTGGCGCCCCTTCAGGAGGTTCACAAGATGGTCGCGGACCGACTGGTCGTTGCTCACAGTTTCTCCAGGAAGCCGGCGATCAGTCCCCCGACCTGCCGGGGTGCTTCGACCGGCGTCATGTGTCGTAAACCCTCCAGAACATGAAGCTCTGAATTTCGGATGTTCTGGTGAAGATATTCGGCCATGGCAGGTGGGGTTGCCGGGTCTTCGGCCCCCACCATCACAAGGGTAGGACAGCTGATCCGCTCGAGGCCGTCGCGTCCGTCAAAACTGCCCAGGGCGCGGCAGGCGGCCGCATAGGATGACGCATCGCCGGTGGTCAGGATATCACTGATTCTTCGCAATTCCTGGGGTTGAGCCTCCGGGTAGCCATCGCTGAACCAGCGCGGCAGGTTAAAGGGGATCACCGGGTCCAGGCCCTTGGTTTCAGCCTTGACGGCACGCTGCTCCCAGGCTTCAACGGCACCCTCTCCATACCAGGCGGTGGTGTCGGCCAGAATCAAACCGTCCACCTTGTCAGGATATGCCGCAGCATAGGCAATCGCCGTGTTGCCTCCCATGGACAGACCGGCGATCACGGCTTGATCCTGGCCCAGGGATTCGATGAGGGCACGCAGGTCGGTTGCCAGGTCCTGGACACTCCAGCCGGTGGCGGGTCTTTGGGAATTGCCATGACCGCGGGCGTCCCAGGTGAGAACCTGACCATGAGGGTCCAGTTCGGGCCGGATGAAATCAAAAATGGCGCCGCTCATTCCCAGTGAATGGGCGAAGGCGATAAGGCGTCCCGATCCACCGAGTTGATAGTCAAGGGTAATACCATTGATCTCAGCTTTCATGAACTGCCTCCTGGTAAATCCAAAGAGTGTGGATGATGTAGGTACTCTATCATGGGCTAAATGCCCTGCACTGCCTCATTCTCCCTCCAGGAGTCTCTCCAGATCTCGACGCGTCATCTCCCCGTGTTCGGGGTCGAAGGGGAGTCCCCGGCTGGCGGCCACACGGTCGATGAAGGATAGACCCAGAGGACCCACATAGGTTTCCTCGGTTTGATAAGCGGGATCTGAAAGAGCCTCCTCGAAAGAAATAATCTGGTAGCCCCGATCACGGAGCTGGACAATCAGATCCTCCAGGAACTGGGCGGTTGCCAGGCCGGAGCGAAGCCACAGAATGTGATTGATGTTCCTTGAGAACACCGCTTCAGATTGGCTTTCGGCATAGTCCAGAGCCTGGGTGATGTGGTCGAGAAAAAGAAGTTTTAACTGAGCAAGTTTTTCGGGATCGCCTTCTCTTTCCACATAAAACTGATTAAAACGGTAGTCAGAAGTCTTGACGGTCACGGGGGCGATTTTGTAGTCGGCGTTGTACAGGGCCTTGGTCACCCGGTTCTTTTTCCGTTCGGTATTGCCCTGATGGAGAAAAGGGAAGCGAATATAGCGATAGTTGAAATCGAAGGCCCGGGACAGACGCCGCAGGTAGTTCTGCCCGTCGCCTAGATGCTCGAGAAATTCATCGGCATCCAGTTCATTGAGATCAACATCTGCGTGGGTTTGATTTCCCAGAATATGACCCCGTGACGCCCAGTCTTCGATCACCACGAAGTTGGTCAGATCATCGTCGATTTTCTCTCCCACCACGAATCCCGCAGCCTGGATCTGGTGGTCTTCCAGGGTGCGCAGAATCGTCCTGCTGATTTCCCTCGGTCTCCAGTAGCCCGAAGGTCCAAGACCGGGAAGGTCATCGAAGGTCAAAGCGATCTTGCAGTCGAGAGTCTGGGCCGGAATCCAGGTGAACAACTGGGAGGATCCCATCCCTGCAAGCAACAGGAAAACGAGGAAGGGGAGAATGATTGGATGAGGTTTTTTGTAATTATTCAAAGCGAGTAATCCCAATAATGAAATCATGTTGATTGTAATGGTAGTCCCTTGGATTCTCAATAAGGTTATTTACTGAGTCCTCTTGGGGCCCCGAAGGGGCGATGTGAAATAGCCTGGGGCGTGAGCCCCAGGTTTGAGGGTATTGTTAAGAGAAGCCCTGTAAGGGCGATGTATCGCGAAAACGGTTCATGAATGGGGTTGGACAGGTGTTTGACGTCGCCCTTACAGGGCTCCGGACAGCATGAATAGGTAACCCGGTGGGCCCTGCCAGACCGGTAAGGAAAAAATTATCTTCTCTGTGTCTCTGTGTCTCTGTGTCTCTGTGGTGAAATTCTTCCCGCTACATCCAGGCCGACAAGGCTCCCAGGTCCAGATTTCCGCCCGAGAGGATGATCCCCACCCTGCGACCGGAGACATCCACCTGGTTTTCCAGCAAGGCGGCCAGGGGCACCGCGGCAGACGGTTCGATCACGATCTTCATGCGTTCCATCACCAGGCGCATGGCTTCGAGTATGCCTTTTTCAGTGGCCAGGGCCATGCCATCCACTAGTTCCCGGATGATGGGAAAGGTTTTATCCCCCAGGCTGGTTCTTAGCCCATCGGCAATGGTGTTGGCTGTCTCAAGGGGAACTAATTCCCCGGCCTTCCAGGACCGATAGGCATCGTCCGCCTGGGAGGGCTCGGCACCGATTACCTGGAGGTCCTTCCGGAGTCCCTTGGCCGCAATCAGGGTTCCACTCAAGAGCCCGCCTCCGCCGGTAGGGACCATGACCATATCCAGATCGGGGATCTCCTCCAGCAGTTCCAGCACAGCCGTTCCGTGGCCCTCGATCATCCGGAAATCATTGTAGGGGTGAATCAGGGTGGCGCCGGTCTGGAGCTCGATTTCACGGGCAGTTTCCTCTCGATCCTGGAGGGTGGGTCGACAGAAGGTGATCTTTCCGCCGTAGGTCCGAACCGCAGCCTGTTTCACGGCCGACGTATTGGAGGGCATGACGATCGAGGCGGAAACTCCCCGATTCTGGGCAGCCAGCGACAGGGCCGCTCCGTGGTTGCCCGAAGAATGGGTGACTACCCCACCCTCCGCTTGTGCCGGGTCCAGGCTGAGAACGGCATTGGAGGCGCCGCGTATTTTGAACGCACCCGTCTTTTGGAAGTTCTCACACTTGAAGAACAATCGGGCCCCGACCCGGTCATTGGTGGCGCTACAGGTTAAAACCGGGGTGCGGTGGATGTAGGGGAGAAGGCGCCGCTCGGCCTGGCGAATGGTTTCCAGGGTTGGAGGTTGTCCCATTCCATGCCTCGGTGGTTTAGTCCGGGTTACAGTGCTTCGGCCACCAGATCACCCACCTCAGGGGTAGAGTAACCCATCTTACCGGCCGACATGCTTTTCATCCTGGGTGTTGTTTTGGCGATGGCCTCCTCAACTCGATTTCCTGCCTGGACCAGGTTGGATTCCTCTTTTTGATCACCCACAACCCGCAGCAACATGCCCATGGCGGCGATGGCGGCAATCGGGTTGATCACGTCCTTGCCTTGATACTTGGGTGCGGAACCTCCCATCGGTTCGAACATGCTGCAGCCAGCCGGATCGGGATTGATGTTTCCGCCGGAGGCGACGCCCAGGCCGCCCTGAATCATGGCCCCCAGATCGGTGATGATGTCGCCGAACATATTGGGAACCACCAGCGTATCGTAGAACTCAGGATTCTTGACGAACCACATACAGGCGGCGTCGATATGATTGTAGTCTCGCTCAATGTCGGAATAATCCGCCTCGCCGATCTCTTCAAAGGCCCGAAACCAGAGATCACCGGCATAGGTTAGAACGTTGGTCTTGTGGACCAGCGTGAGTTGATTGCGGTCTTTTCGCTGCCTGCAGTGCTCGAATGCGAAGCGCAGGCAACGTTCGGCGCCAAATCGGGTGGCGATCATTTCCTGGGTGGCGATCTCCTGGGCGGTATTTTTGCGCATGAAACCGCCCGCGCCGGAATAGAGACCCTCCGTATTTTCTCGGACCACCTCGAAACGAATGTGCTCGGGCCCTTTACCTTTGAGGGGGCAGTCAACGCCCGGGTAAAGCTTCACAGGCCGCAGATTGATGTATTGGTCCAGCTGGAAACGGACGGCCAGCAAAAGCCCTTTTTCCAGGATCCCCGGCGGCACCTCAGGGTGGCCCACGGCTCCCAGATAGATGGCGTCGAACTGCCGAAATTCATCAATTTGCTGTTCCGTAATGACTTCGCCGCTTTTGAGGTAGCGTTCACCTCCGTAGTCAAATTCGGTGGTCTCGAATTTGAAGTTTTCCAGTGGGGCAATCGCAGCAAGGACCTTGCAGGCTTCCCGGGTGACCTCCGGTCCGGTTCCATCGCCGCCTAAAACGGCTATTTTGAGTGTGTCGCCCATGGATATTGGCCTCCCCAGCAATATAAGGAGGGCAATG
>JAPYTY010000128.1 GCA_029942065.1 Acidobacteriota bacterium
GACTTACACCAACAAATTAATCATACGCCAGAACTCTGGCCGGCTGATAAACAGCAGCAACGCGGTACCAGCATTCGGTCTATTATCTTAACCGACAGTCAGATAGACCACACCACTGGCCTGCTAACACTGCGCGAAGGCTTGCCGCTACCGGTTTACTGTACCGATGTTGTGCACGAAGATTTAACCACAGCCTTCCCGCTGTTCACCATGCTCAAACACTGGCATGGCGGTTTACAGCGGCACAGTATTGATACCGATTATGCAGCGTCTTTCACCCCACAGGGGGCCGAGGGTCTGGTGTTTAATCCGGTGGTACTGGAGTCCTCGATCAGGATGATGCGGTTCTGGGTATCCATGACACGATGGTAGAGGCCACCCTGGAGATGGAACCGCCCCGGGCGCCGGTATCCGACCGAGCCGGTGAACTCGTCGTAGCGGGTCTCTCCGGCGTGGCGGGTATCGTCAAAGAAAAATGCTTCCAGGGGATCGAGGCGGTCGGTGTTGCGATGACGATACTCAAAACTGGCGTGCCAGTTGCGAGCCGGGAAAAAGGCAAGATTTGCGGAAAAATCCTGAAAAGAAGCGTCAAATCCCGTTTGCTCTTCCTCATCATGGAGCGCCAGGATCAAAACTCTCCCGCCCACGGCAAACAGCGGTCCCAGCTGGCGCGTCACATCCAGACCGAAACGGGAGGATTCGGCAATTTCACCCAGATTAAGGCGCCGGTTCTGGTTTCTGGGCTCCTCTGCAGGCGACTCCAAAAAGATGTCATATTCCAGGTCGTGTGTCGTCAGTTTCTCCTGAAAAGTGGCATAGACGCTCCAGTTCCCCTCAACATAGCTGGCTCGCACGCCCAGATCGATGGGATCTCCATCGATCAGGGTAAAGTGGCCCTTCAGCCGCAACGGCTGCTCCCACCGGGGCTCGATGCTGAAGGAATGGATGCCGGTACCGGCGTAATAAAAGAGCTGATAGGCGGCATAGGCGCGTCGGGCCAGGTTGACTCCGAAGTTGGCGCCGGTCACCCACCGGTCCTTCGGGTCCGAAAAGAAGGTGGGCCGGTAGCCGACGAAAGCCCCAAAATCAAAGTCCTGATCCCGGAATTCGAAGGCCACACCGTCCATGACGCTGGCTCCCAACGGCTGCGGAAGGGTAAAGGAGCGATGGGTAAACTGGCGTCCTGCCCGCAAGCTGGCATTGGACCAGCGACCCTCCCCCAGGCCGTCCACTTCAAAGAAGGCTTTGAGGGCCTCGGTCCGGCTTCTTCCTCCGAAGGTGTCCAGGATGTTTTGAAACGGGGATCCGGAAGTGGTTCCATTGAGATCGTGGTAGCTGATAACGGAGACCTCGGTACGCAGTCGCTCGTGTCCGAAGCCGCGAGTGCCGAAAGTGCCGCGGGCGTAAAGTCTATCGTCGCCGGATTCGAACAAGGAGGGGAAGGAGAGGTATCCTTCCGGAGTCGCGGAAAACGGGGGGCCCTCGTCCACGATCCCGGTTCGGGTGGGCTCGTCCGTGAAGCTGATGAAGTTGTGGACGTAATCGATGGAGACCCGGTAGTAGAGCTGGTCGGTGAAGTCTCGGAAGCTGGATGGAGTGGGTCGTACGGCTGGGTCCGGAGCCTGCTCCGGTGCGACCGCTTGGTCGCCGAAAAGGCCGTCCCAGCGGCGATCAATTTCTGAGGATCCGCTTCCCTGAGGCGCCGCCAACAAAGAAATCTGGGTCAGAAGGAAGAAGCAGAGAAAAAGGAAAAGGAAGGATCTCGAGAAATGACGGGAAGATGAAAATGGGTTCAATCGAAACATGCTGTGCGTCGTATTCTCCGCTCCTTGAACTGAACCAGCCCCATCAGGATCAAGCCATCTTCATTCTAACATTCCGGAGTACTCCGAACCAAGGACTTCCCCTTAGTGCCTCGTTCCATGAATACGGTGACGTTTATGAAACGAGGTACTTAGCCATTTTCCTTGGAAAGAGTTGAATCCGCCGCTTCGCCTTCGGCTAGATGCTCTTCCATAACCTGATCGAAAATCTGTTTCATTCCCGGAACATGATCCAGCAGTGCTTCAAAGTCCTGGCGATAGATAATCAGGACATCCACGTTGGTTACAGCCCGGACCGCGGCGACTCGGGGTTCGTCGTTGATGAGAGCCATCTCGCCGAAAAATTCGCCCGGACTCAGTCGGGCCAGGATTTTCTCCGTGCCGTCGAGTTGTTCAACCACCTCGACTTCGCCACTGACCAGGCTGTAGACCCGGTCCCCGACGTCGCCCTGACGAAAAATGACTTCTCCGGCACCGTAGCGCTCATAGGAGATGCTGTGGGATCTGCTGGTTTTGATCTGGACGATGTCCTTGGGCAGGATGCCATCCAGAAACCAGTCGATCCCCACCCGAAATTTGCGTTCCAAACCCGGAAGCTTGGCCCAGTAGATGGCTCTCCAGAACAGCCAGGCCAGGATTCCGGAAAGGTTGATCTTTCCGAACAGCTGCGCCACGGCCGAATGGTGGCCCAGGGCGCCGGCCATACCCAAAGCCGTGAACTCGAATTGCTTTTTCTTCCCTCCCTGGATCGCAGCCATGATGTTGTTGGCCACAATCTTTCCTTCGCGGACGGCATACTGGGCCGTGGGCGGACAGATTCCGCCGGTCTTGAGATCGGGAATCCAGGCGCAGTCCCCCAGTGCCCACACGCCCGGAAAGTCGGGCACCTCCAGGTATTCATTGACCACGATACGGCCTCGCTCCTTCTTGCAGGGCAAATCCACACACAGGGGATGGGGACCTGAAGGAACGGTCGCTATCAGGGTCTTGGTGGGAATTTTTTCGCCATCCGGCAGGAGCGCAGCTTCTGCCGTCGCTCCCTCCAGACGCGTTCCGTAGCGAATCTCCACCTTGCGTCGTCGGAGCAGCTTGTCGGCGAAGCCTCCTAGCTCCGGGCCCAGTTCGGGCAGGATAAGATCCCCCATGTGCAACAGAACCACCCGCACCTCACTGGGGTTCAGATTACGATACTCGCGGCTGGCCGCTCGCACGAAGTCATTGAGCTCGGCCGCAGTTTCAACGCCCGAGAACCCGCCTCCAGCCACCACGAAGGTAAGCAAAGCCTTGCGAAAGTCGGCGTCTTTTTCCATGTCGGCTTCTTCCAGGACGTGGATGACATGGTTGCGCAGGTGCAAGGCATCCCCCAGGTTCTTGAACGGGAAGCCATGCTGGTGAAGTCCCGGCAACTGGGAAAAATTCATGACGTTGCCCAGGCCCAGCACCAGATGGTCGTATTTCACCTCATTGTGTACGGGTCGCAACCCTGGACTGGTCGTCACCACCTGCCTCTCCAAATCAATGCTCTCAACCTCTCGAACCTCGAGATTGACGCGGGGACAGAGCCGCCGGATGGGATTGATGATGTTCTGAATTTGAATGCTGCCGGAGATCACCTCCGGAAGCATGGGCTGGAAGACAAAGTAGTTTTCCTTGTTGATCAGGGTGATGAAGATGCCGGAGTTCTTGCCAAGCATCTTTTCCAGATACATGGCTGCGTAAATGCCGGCAAAACCGCCGCCCAGGATGACTACTCGTTTCGCGATCGGGCTACTCCTTGGCCGTTCGGCGCTCCATGGCCTCCTCAAGGCTCTGCCGGAGCGCCGGTATGGAACCGTGCAGGGACATGAAGTCGTCTCGATGAATGGTCAGCACTTCCAGATCGGTAGCGGCCCGAATGGTGGCGTTGCGCGGAGCATTGGAAAGCAGTGCCATCTCACCAAAATATTCGCCCTCTCCCAGCCGGGCCAGGATGGTTTCGTTCTCGCCTTCACCCCCCTGGATGACTTCCACCTCACCCGCGTTGATGACGTAGAGGCAGTCCGCCGTATCGCCTCGCCGGAAGATAATCTCACCTGGCGCATAGGTCTTCTCGGTAACGCTTTCGGTACGCGCCTTGTTATCCTGGAAAGTGACATAGCCAAAAACCACAATGGCAAGCAGGATCAGCATCACCCCGCCACCAATAAAACCGATGGTCGTAAAAGGGCTGGGAGCAAGCATGAAAGCCAGGGCGGTGGCCTGACCCGCCAAACCAAGCACTCCAGCAAAAATCAAGTGCTTTTTATAAGGATAGGCAACGGCAACCGTCATTTGGTGCTCCTTTCTTCACGTTCGGGATGGGCCATCCCGTGGCAATCCGTGCAGGTGGCCTCGCCACTTTCGATCATTTCCAGGACCCCCTCCTCCACATGGTCCATCCCGGGCTCTTCAGCCCCTTCCACCTGGATGAACTTGGCCGAATCTCCGTGGCATTCAAGACAGATGGTCCAGTTGTAGCCGTCCGGGTTGTACAATTCAATAGGAGCATGCCAACCGGCACCGGGAAGGAAATCGATCCCCAGCTGGTCCGTGGTGTACTTATACATGTGAAGCATACCGGTCGTCTTGGCCTCAACCGTCCCCCCGATACCGTAGTCCGAGTGGCAATTCCAGCAATGGGCATTTTGCATGTAGCGGTTCTTGTAATGAAGGGCCGCCAGATTTTCGCTGGCTGGATCCTGCATATCGTTGACAAAGGGGTCCATGGGCAGGTGACAGGAATGGCAGAACTCAACCTCCTTGGATCCTTCCATCCCGATGGCGCCGCTCAAAATAACCACCGGGAGGGGTAGTATGCAGAGTCCCAGAAAGAGCATCCACTTGGATGCGGATTCCATCAATCGATCTTTACGAAGCAGGAGTGTGAAAAGGATCAGACCCGCCGCGATGACCATCAGCACCAGTCCCCCGCGACTGGCCCATAGAAGGGTGGGGTCTTCTGTCGGCTGCCAGCGCCCCCCTTCCGCCTGGGCAAAGAGAATCTCCGCCAGGGAAATGACAGGAACAAGGCCGAAGCCCACAACATAACGTGCTTTTTTACTCATGTTCACACTCGCCGGTTATAAAAGGATTACGTTTACAGGGCAGGGAGAGATCCCCGGCAAAGAAGCGTCCCGCTTCACCGTAGATCAGTTTTCTCAAGACTCGATATTGGTTGTTGGTCCTTCCGATCATCTTATGCCCCCCAGGCAGAAGAAGGATCATGGTCAATACTAAAGAGATAGGCCACTAAAAGCAAAAAAAACTCCTGGCTCCAGGTCCACTTTCATCCCCAGGGAATCCCTGATGTCTTACCCGCATGATGCATGATCCGGGCTAAAGCCTTTCGGACCTCAACACCATGAGCTTTTTGATCTGCATGTCCTCCATGGTGTAGGGAATGCCCCCTACGGCCAGGCCGGATTCTCCCAATCCGGCAAATGGCATCCAGTCCACTCGAAAAGCGGTGTGGTCATTGATCATCACCGCCGAAGCGTTCAGCTGCGAATAAACGTGCATGGCGGTATCGATATCCCGGGTGAAAACCGCCGCCTGAAAGGCATAGGGGAGGGAGTTGGCCTGCTCGATGGCCTGGTCGATATCGGAGTAGGAATAGACACAAATCACTGGGCCAAAAATCTCCCACTGGCTGACCTTGGCATCCTGGGGAGGATCCAGCAAGACCGTACACTCGTAACAGCTGTCCGATATTCGCTTGCCGCCCGCCAGCAGTTTTGCCCCGGCCTGGACCGCTTCTTCCACCCACTCCTCCACCCGATTCACCTCGGCAGGCCTGATCAGCGGGCCCGCATCGGTCTCGGCCAGGGTGGGATCTCCCACCTTGAGGCTCCTGGCATTGCTGGCCAGCCCCTCGGCCAGTTCCTGGACCAGGGATTCGTGAGCAAAAACTCTTTGAACCGACACGCAGACCTGACCGGAATGATACAGTCCGCCTTTGGTGAGGACCGGCAAGGCGTAATCCAGATCGGCGTCGGCCGCGACGATCACCGGAGCCGCGCCTCCGTGTTCCAGAGCGCAGCGTGTTCCTGGCGAAACCTTGGAGCGCAGCATCCAGCCCACTTTGGCACTACCGATAAAGGAGAAAAAGCCGACTCGGGAATCCACTACCAGTTGTTCGGCCACGGGAATTTGCTTGGCGACCAGGGCCTGGCACCAGGCCTCCGGCAATCCCGCTTCATGAAGAATCTGAACAAATCGAAAACAGGACAGCGGTGTATCCTCGGCCGGTTTGACGATGACGGGACAGCCGACCGCAACCGCCGGCGCCGTCTGATGCACGATCAGGTTGAGCGGATGGTTAAAGGCGCTCACCGCCACTACCACACCGATCGGCTCGTGGCGGGTAAAGGCCACCCGCCCTTCCGAGGCCGCATTCAGGTCCATCGGGATTTCTTCACCGCTTTCGGTGCGCAATAATTCAATGCAGCTTCTCACTCCGTCGATGGCTCTGGCCACCTCGACGATGGAGTCGTTTAAAGGCGTGCCTCCTTCACG
>JAPYTY010000129.1 GCA_029942065.1 Acidobacteriota bacterium
GGGGTGGACCGCGGCCTGGACCACGCCTTCCAGGCCGGATAGGACTTCGACCCGGGGGAGTCGCCCTCGCAGCTCTCGAGCGGCCTCTTCATTTTCCAGAGCGATCAGCTGGGGACGATACCTCAATGCCTGATCGTACAGGGCGTCGACACTTTTGCGAGCGGCCAAAGTTGAGACCTGGAAGCGATCAGGGTACAGATCGACGAGGTCCAGAGCGCTCTTTCCAATGGAGCCGGTGGAGCCCAGAATCGATAGCTTTTTCAAAACGGCTCATTCTACCAAACGGAGGAGGCAGTAGTAGGCCGGAAGGGCAAAGAAGAGGCTGTCGAGACGGTCCAGGATGCCTCCGTGGCCTGGAAGCAGATTGGAACTGTCTTTGAGATTCGCCGAACGTTTGATCATGGACTCAAACAAATCGCCCACCATACCTGCTGCGCCCATAACGAGACCGGCAAGTACCAGAAAGGACACGCTCCGGGCGGGGATAAAATAGTGTCCGAAAAGGAGGGCGGCGAGTATGGAGCCCACAAAGCCGGCCAGGTATCCTTCCAGGGATTTGTTAGGACTGATCCTGGGGGTGACCTTGTGTTTTCCCCACCTTCGACCCACTCCATAGGCAGCCATATCCCCGGCCCAGATCACCGAGAGGATGAGCAAGAGCTCTTTCCACCTTCCCTCATGATGCAGATTTCCGGCAATGGACAAAGGAATGCTCAGATAGGTGATGGCCAGAAGATTTCCCGACGCCGAAAGGAACCCGGATTTACATTGACGGGATTCAAGGACGCTTTTCCCCATACAGACCAAGATCGTGAGAACCAGAAATCCCATCACCCAGGTGGAAGAATAGACCCAGATCCAGGGTAAAAACAGGGCCAGCGGAAAGCTGAGTCCGTACCCTTTGACGTCATGGACAGCCAGCAGTCGAAACAGTTCAACCAGACTCAAGACAACAACGAGATCCAGGAACAGGAGGAACAGATAGGAGGGGAGGTAGCGTACAGCGAGTACCACAAGGGGAAGGAGTACCGCCACTGTGGCGACCCGGCGCATCATCAGGTGCTCTGCAGCGAGGCAAAGTGAATTCCTCCGTAACGGCGGTCACGTCTTTGAAATTCCACTATCGCCTCGAGTAAATGCCCTGCACGAAAGTCCGGCCAAAGCACCTCGGTGACATAAATTTCGGCATAGGCAATCTGCCAGAGGAGAAAATTGCTGACTCGCATCTCACCACTGGTACGAATCAAAAGGTCCGGCTCGGGAAGTCCTTTCGTGTAGAGACTCTTCTCGATATCTTCTTCGTCAACAGGATAGGTTGCCGCATCTTTCAGCAAACGATTGAAGGCATCTACCAGTTCGAGACGACCACTGTAGTTCAAAGCAATCACCATTCTCGTTCCACCGTTTCCCTGGGTCTCCTCTTCCGCGATCTTCAGCTCCCTACGAACGGAGGAGGGAAGTACATCGACACGTCCGATTGTCTGAAACCGAATGTTGTTTTTCTGGATGGTGGGTAATTCCTTCCGAATATATTCCTTGAGAAGACGCATGAGCTGGCTGACCTCGCTGCGTGGCCGTTTCCAGTTTTCAGCCGAAAAAGCATAAAGTGTCAGGACCGGAATCGACAGTCGCGCAGCGGTTTCGACGATCGCCCTGACGGCGGCGATTCCGGCTCTATGACCTTCCATGCGGGGTAAATGTCGCTGTTCGGCCCACCGACCGTTACCGTCCATGATCACCGCGATATGTTGAGGGAGTCTGTGGGGATCGAGGCGCTCAAGAATTTCCACCTCGGGGCTGGGAGGGTCGAAAATTCCCTTGAACTCTTTCACTAGCTCATTCATTGAGTTGATCGCTACCTTACCATACTGCTGGCCCGGATAACGCATTTTACGGGCCCATTGCGGCAACACCGACTCGGATCTTGTCGGAAAGTGGCTCTCAATACCAGGTCTTCATCATATACAGGCCCTGAGCCGGTGCCGTGGGTCCGGCCATCCGTCGATTCCTGGAGGTTAAGATTTTTTGAATATCGCTCACAGGTCTCTTGCCGGATCCAATTTGCAGAAGCGTTCCGACTATATTGCGAACCATATGGTGAAGAAAACCGTTTGCCTCGACACGATAAGTCACATGGTATCCACGCTTTTGAATCTGTGAGAGGTAGACCTGGCGGGTTCGACTCTTGACCTGGGTTGCAGCGGCGGCAAATCCTGTGAAGTCATGGGTATCGCATAGTTGTTGGGCAGCTTCCTGCATGGCCTGAAGGTCCAGAGGATGTCTCACATGGAGGACGAGGTCGTGGAGAAAGGGAGACAGCGTAGGGCCGTTGTACAACTGGTACTCATACCGCTTCCTGATTGCATCCTTCTGGGCATGAAAACTTAAAGAAACGCGACTCAGGCTCATGATTCGAATATCCCACGGCAGGATCCCGTTGAGTGCCCGGATCAGCTTTTTCCGAGAAGTTGGTTGGGCGAGAGTGAAGTGGGCAACCTGGGCCATGGCGTGGACACCCGAATCGGTCCGGCCGGCGCCAATCACACTGACCGGCTGGCCGGCAAAGGTGCTGAGTGCGTCTCTCAGTTGACCCTGGATGGTCGTCTGGTTTTTTTGGATCTGCCAACCCGCGTATCGGGTGCCTATATATTTAAGCGTCGCTTTGTACTTGGGCATCTTCACCTCCCGACCGTGCCGCTCACAGATCGGCCGCTACATGACCCAGGTGACCCTCGGGCCGCCTTCTGTTTTCGGTCAGCGGGTCAGCCTGTCAGCTTTTTCGCCTCCATGCTACAATACAGCTCTACTATATCAGCCGGAAAAATACCCTATGTCAGGACATTCCAAATGGCATTCGATCAAGCACAAAAAGGCTAGCACCGACGCTAAGAGGGGAAAACTCTTTACCCGTCTCATCAAAGAAATCAGTGTGGCGGCCCGTCTTGGCGGGGGCGACCTGGATTCCAACCCCAGATTGCGAGCCGCCGTGCAGTCGGCCAAAGATGCCAATATGCCCCAAAACAATATCAAGCGCGCCATCATGAAGGGAACGGGCGAACTTCCGGGCCAGAACTACGAATCCATTACCTATGAGGGATACGGACCGGGAGGAGTGGCCGTCCTGGTCGAAGTCCTTACTGACAACAAGAACCGAACCGTCGCCGAGTTGCGCCACATCTTCTCCAAACAAGGGGGGAGCTTGGCTGAAACGGGTAGCGTGCAGTGGATATTCGAGAGGAAGGGATACCTTCTGGTCGAGTCGGAAAAAGTCTCGGAGGAGCGGTTAATGGAAGTAGCCCTTGAAGCTGGGGCCGAGGACCTGAAAAACGAGGGGGACACCTTTGGGGTCTACACCGACATGGAGGACTTTGAAGCGGTCAAGAAGGGATTGGACTCGGCCGGGATCGCGGTTGAGTCCGCCAGCTTGACGATGATTCCCCAGAACGAGGTACAGCTGGCCAGCAAGCAGGCAGAGCAGATGCTGAGACTCATGGATGCTCTTGATGACCATGAGGACGTGGCCAATATGTACGCTAACTTCGACATTGACGAATCCCAGATTGAATCGCTAACGCAGGCGTGAATTCGTGCAGTCGTGCAATCGTGCAGTCGTCACATCATCTTAGGAAGATTTGTTGGCTCGATGTGAGGTCTGCCGTTCCGTCATTGACCGAATGTAGGCACTTAACATTTGTGCCAGGCTAATCAGTTCTGTATCCAGCTCTTTCCGATCATCCTCGCTGATATACCTTTCATCGTAAGCAGTGATCAGATGATCACGTAGCTCACTGGCGGATCCCCTGCTTATTCGGCAATAGCGTTTGTTTTCTGCCCAGGATGCCTTTCCATGGCCTTCGGCAATATTGGACGTGAGACTCACCGCAGCTCGTCTCATTTGTTCGGCCATGCCATGCTGTTCCAACCTTGGAAAGATTCTGGTGAATGAGTAGATCCTTTTTCGAATGTTACGTGCTTTCTTCCAAACATCCAGTTCTGTAAAACATCGAATCTGTACCATTAGGTTTTCTCTAGGCTTATTCGAGTGAATCGAAAAAACTACGAAACTCTTTTCTGGAACACTCAACCACACGACAGCACGATTGCACGACCCTGGGTCAGCACCCGGTTGTATCATGATCCCGTGATTATCCTAGGCGTTGATCCCGGCAGTCAGGTGACCGGGTACGGGCTCATCCAGGTGGAAGGAAACCACGTCTGCTGTATCGAATACGGGGGAGTTCTGGGCACTGTCAAGGGCCAATCCAACCTCTTCCCGGATCGACTCAGGCGAATCTATTCAGAACTCCGCGAGGTGCTGAAGCGGCATACTCCTGCCGTGATGGCGGTGGAGGATATTTTCTTTTCCGTCAATGCCAAGAGCGCCCTGAAGCTGGGACAGACTCGAGGCGTCGTCTTGTTGGCCGCCGGTCAATTTAAGATCCCTTTAGTCGAGTACACGCCCCTGGAAGTCAAAAAGGCGGTGGTCGGCTACGGAAGGGCCAGCAAGCAACAGATCCAGATGATGGTACGGACGCTGCTCAATCTTCGGGAGGAGCCTCGGCCCCACGACGCCGCAGATGCTCTGGCCATCGCTTTGTGTCATGCCTTCAACGGAAAAGGATCTCCTCGGAACCAGCTCCGGTAACCGTGATGATGCATGATCCGGGCCAGTGGTCTCATCTCGGACTCCTTCCTGAAGCCCGGAGTTGAGATTCCGCAGCGACTGAGGCATACTTTCAAAATCATGCTAGAAACTCGGCTTCAATCAATTCTCCTTGTGACCTGTCTGATCGTGTTTTCGGCGGGGTGTGGTTCCAGCCAGGAAGCGGGGGAGACACCTGATGAATCTGTAATGGTTGAACAGGAACCCGCCGTTCCAGGTGAACCTCATGCCGTCATGGAGACCGATCGGGGCACCATCGTGATTCGATTGCTTCCGGACCTGGCTCCCATGGCGGCCGAAAATTTTATCCAGCTGTCAGAGACCGGTTTTTATACGCGCACCGTATTTCACCGTATCTTGCCCAGTAAGATGATCCAGGGAGGAGATCCCAAATCCAAGGATAATGATCCTTACAACGATGGACAGGGAAACAGCGGGAAGTTTATTCGTGCCGAGTTCAGCTCCCATCCCTTTTCTGTGGGTGCGGTGGCCATGGCGCGCCAACCGGGAAACCCTGACTCTTCCAGCAGTCAATTCTTCATTGTCCTGGAACGGTCGCCCGAGTGGGACGGTGACTACACGATATTCGGGGAGGTGATCGAGGGATTGGAGGTGGCCGAGGAGATTTCCCGCACTCCCTTGTCCAAAGATGAGCGCTTGAGTGGCCGACCCGTAGTGGCCACCCGCATCAAGCAGATTGTCATCGAGCATCGGGAAGTCGTTGAGGAGACCGAAGAAGAGGAAGAGAGCCAGACCGAGTCCTCGGTCACGAGACCCTGATCAAGCCGCGTCTTTCTGGTCGGGACCTCTGGAGGGTTTCCCCCCCTTGTACTGTCCAACCCGAACGCGGGCCGGTCGAAGAATCTGGTCTCCCCAGCGGAATCCCCCCTGGATCACTTCGGTCACATGAGAATCGAGTTCGGGGTCATCTACCGGTACCGTTCCCAGGGCTTCAGCCTGATGAGGGTCAAAGGGTTGATGGAGAACTTCCATCGGTTCAATGCCGATTGATTTGAGCTTACTCAGAAGGAGATCCAGGTTGAGCTTCACTCCTTCTCTCAGGTCTTCTGGAGAGGACTTCCCGTCGGTCGCTTTCAGGGCTCGTTCAAAGTTGTCGATGATCTCCAGAAAATTACGGAACAGTTCAAGCTTCTCCTGATTCAGCTGTCGTTCCAGTTCTTTTTTCAGACGCGTTCGATAGGCCTCGTTTTCCTGGTCTAATTGTTCCAACCTTTCCTTGAGCTTCTGTTCGGCCAGTTCGGTACGTGCTTTGAGTTCTTCGACGATGGTGGGATATTTCCTTTCAGGTTTCGACACCTCTTCGACGAGAGAATCGTTCTGAGCCCAGAATCGGCGGTCGGTCACCTGGATCTGCGGTTCTTCCTCCAGTTCTTCTGGGGGCTGACTGTCGTGTTTGCTCACTTTTCCCTTGGTCATGTCCGTTCCAGATGAATATAAGATTCGAAGAGTCCGGGGTCAAACTCATGGAGGAGCCAGGAGTCAGGAGTCAGGAGTCAGGAGAAAGGAAGTGGAGGGGCGCAACGGCCGTGCGCCTGGTGGCAAGGTCGTTGTAGTGGCCGCTTATTAGCCCGACTACCTCACACCCGCTCTGCTGCATCGGCGCCATGATCCGTCCTGACTGTGTGGCATTCGTTTGGCCTCCTCAGCGTACTGTACAGTAC
>JAPYTY010000130.1 GCA_029942065.1 Acidobacteriota bacterium
CGCATCCATCCGCGCTGACTGTGTTGTGCTTCCTTGGGCTCCTCGGCGTACTGCACGAGTACGCCTGCGGGGCCCTGCGTCGCACGCCTTGTCATCGCGGCGCCTGCGGCCCTTCGTCATGTCAACCTATGCAGAACCCGGGCTTGGCTGCTGGCCATCGCTCCGAAGGAACGGAAGGAATTTTCCAAATTCCGGACACGTGGAACCTGGAACGTGGAACCTGGAACGTGGAACCTGGAACGTGGAACGCGCTGGTCGAAGGCCAGCGCCCGGTCAGGGGTCCCCTCCTTGCCTTTCGTCTCTTCCACGTCATAGAATCTGGAATAGAATCACACGATGTCACTGAAACGATCTGTAACTGTCCTGGTGCTGGCGGTTCTCACGACCTTCGTAACCCTGTTTGCCCAGGAGGGGAAGCAAACCACCGCTCACTGGACCCAAGGTCCCATCCAGATTGACGGTCGGCTGGATGAGTCTGATTGGGATTTAGCTGAACCGGTTTCCGATTTTGTGCAGGTGGAACCGCGTGAAGGCGGAACGCCTACGGAGCGAACGGAAGTCCGTGTTCTTTTTGACCAGGACCGGTTGTACATTGGCGTTTATCTGTACGACTCATCGCCAGACGGGATTCTCATCAATGATCTTCAGCGTGACTTTCAGACCCGCGAAGGAGATGTGTTCGGGGTGATCATCGACGCCTTTAACAAGAACCGTACCAGCTTTGCATTTTTCACCAATGCCGAAGGTGCCAAAAACGACAGCCAGGGTCTGGGCAACGGACGCTATACTAATACCTCCTGGGACGGTATCTGGTACACGGCATCGCAGATTCAGGAGGATGGGTGGACTTGTGAGATAGCCATTCCTTTCAGTACCCTCCGGTTTGAAGCTCAGGACCAGCAGGTCATGGGGATCAATTTCAAACGTCGCATTCGACGCAAGAATGAAGACCTCTACTGGAGTCTGGTGCCGAGGCGCTACAACAGTCACCGGGCAACGCTCTCGGGTGACCTCCTGCTGGAAAGAAGAATCGCGCCCGGCCGCAACCTGCAGGTCAAACCCTTCGCCACCTTCAATGTGGAACACACACGGTTGTCCGGCCAGGGATCCACGGATTTCGATCCTGAAGCGGGTGTTGACGTGAAGTACAGTCTGACTCCTGGTCTGACGCTGGATTTGACCTACAACACGGATTTCTCTCAGGTGGAAGTGGATACCGAGCAGATCAACCTGACTCGCTTCAGCCTGTTTTTCGCCGAGAAACGCGATTTCTTTCTTGAAAACGCAAGTCTTTTCCAGTTTGGCGACATTCCTTCCGAGCGAGGACCTCGCCGTTCCGAAGAGAACCAGCTTTTTTACAGCCGCCGGATTGGACTCTCTTCGGGAGGGAACCCGCTGCCGTTGCTGGGTGGCGCCCGACTGACGGGAAGAGTCGGCCCGGTGGCGCTGGGACTGATGAACATCCATCAGGAGGAAACGGAAACTGCGCCCTCCAACAACTTTTCGGTGATGCGGGTGAGCTACGATTTGCTGGAAAGCTCCGACGTGGGGGCGATCTTTATCAACCGTGAGGGTGGAGATCCTGGTGACTACAACCGTACCTACGGGGTGGACGTGAATTTCCAGTTCCTGCAGAAATTCCGTCTCAACTCTTTTGTGGCCGGAACCCAGAGTCCCGATTTAACCGGCAACAACCGGGAGATCAAGATCTCCGGGCAATGGGACGACGGCTTTCTTCAGGTCCGGGGCTTTTTCGCCGATGTAGGTGAGAACTTCAATCCGGAGGTGGGTTTCGTTCCTCGCCAGGGGGTGCGAATCTACCAGTACAACCTGGGTCTTCGACCGCGGCCTGCGGGGGATGGCTGGATCCGGGAGATTCATCCTCATGGCAACACCAAGTACTTCACCGACCGTGACAATGTCACGTTGACCAAGGACAGCCACTTCGGGCTTCAGTTTTTCTTTCGCGACCGGAGCAGCTTCGAGGTCAGTGCCGATCCACAGTTTGAACGTCTCAGAGAACCTTTTCGCCTCCGCGAGGGGGTGATCATCCCACCGGGAGATTACGCCTACAACGAGTTCAAGGTGAATTACAGCTCCGACCAGAGCCAGCTTCTTTCGGGTTCCATGGACTTGACAACGGGTGGGTTCCTGGATGGTGACAAGACCAGCATCGATTTTGCGGGGAACCTCCTGGTCAAGCCGAATTTTTTCGCCAGCTTCAGCTACCGCTACAACGACGTTGACGTCAAGGAGGGAAGCTTCCGGGCCGACCTTTATGGGTTGAGTCTGCACTACTCCTTCAATCCCCGTGTATTTGCCGATGTGTTTGTGCAGTACAACCAGGACATTGACAAGGTTCTGACCAACCTTCGCTTCAACTGGATTCACCATCCGTTGAGTCATTTGAGCCTGGTGTTCACCGAGGAGCGATTCGGCGGGCTGGGGACCGATGTTTCACGAGCCGTCATTGTCAAGTACACTCATCTGCTGCAGTTTTAGGAGCGCCGGTCATTGACCGGCGCGTTCCAGGTTCCACGTTCCACGTTTCGCTATGTCACGATCTTGTAGCGGCCGCTCTATGAGCGGCTCTCCGGACTCCTGACTCCTTGTTTTCTGTTTTCTTCCCTTGAAACTGGAGACGTGAGACGGGAAACTAGAGCTCATCGTATGGCCAAACAGGAATACAAGGGCTGGCGAGTGGAGTTCGCTCGCAGTCAGGACATTCAGGGGCGATGGAGCGACAGGATTTCGCTGGAATTGCCCTACGCCGGGGGTGTTTACGAGAGGTCCCTGGGCGGAGAAGTCTTCTTTAAAACCGAACCGGAAGCGGAATCCAGTGGTTGGACGCTGGCCAGGGACTGGATCGACAGCGATGGCAGGATACAGTTGAGCCGGGTGAATCCTGCTGATCTTCCCTTTCATTTCAAAGTCGGAGACCGGGTGAGATGGACTCTGAATGAGGAGACCGAAGGAACCATTCATGAAGGGTTTTTCTCGGCTGGGGCGGAAGATTCGCCTAAAGTGAGCTATCAGGTCCGGAAGGACGATGGGCTCTTTTTCACCACCCAGCAGGAATGTCTGGTGAACTTGGAGGAGAACCTTGACGAGGAACGTTAGGCCAGCGCAGCACATTCCCGATATCGGAAGCAGGTGACGAGATGGTCGTTCACCATGCCGGCGGCTTGCATGTGCGCATACATGATGGTGCTGCCGACAAATTTGAAGCCTCGCTTTTTCAGATCCGTGCTCAGGGCCTCGGATTGTGGCGAGGTGGCAGGTAGCTCGGACATCGTTTCCCAGCTGTTTTGAAGGGTCTTGCCGCCGACGAATCCCCAGATATAGTCGTCGAAGCTGTCGAACTCCTTTTGGACCTCTAGAAAAGCCCGGGCGTTGCTCACGGCAGCCTTGATTTTCAGGCGGTTGCGGATGATGCCGGGATTCTGAATCAAGGTCTCGATTTTCTTTTCACTGAAACGAGCGACCTTGACGGGATCAAAGTCGGAAAAAGCCTTCCGGTAAGCCTCTCTTTTCCTGAGGACGGTCAGCCAGCTCAACCCTGCCTGAGCCCCTTCCAGCATGAGGAATTCGAACTGTTTGTGATCGTCGTGAACGGGGACTCCCCACTCCGTGTCGTGGTACTTGACATACAATTCGCCGCCCTTGTCTCCCCACTCACAACGGCCGGTTGACACGGTTGTTCCCTGGCTTGCCATTTCAATCGTTGTTTTATCGTAGTTGCTGGGTAGTGGCAAGGGAGCCTGATCCCTCATCAGGCCGGCCCTACACTGACCTTGCTGTGGGCGCACTCAGTGCGCCCCTACTTTAGCCTGTTAGACCTCGCTCCGAAGGAGCGACAGAAACTGGCTCAGGGCGCCCCGCCCTGGGCCAGTCTTCTCTGTGTCTTTGTGTCTTTGTGGTGAGGTCGCTGCCTTCGGATCAAAATCTGTAGAAAAAGGTCATCCGGGGCACGAAGTCGGTGGTGGGCCGGGTCCCATCCTCCCGCTTGTCGTAGCGGACCACCTCCAGATTGGGCATCAGGTTGAAGTCGTCGCTGACCCGGAGATCGATGCCCCCGAGAAAAAAGTGGGATCTGGCTGTGGGATCAAAGGGGAGATAGGCGATCCCTGCTCCATCCGGGTTGGGGTCAAAGGCCCGGTCGTAGCGTGCGAAAAGTGAAGCCCTGGGAGCGAACTTCCAGGCTCCCCACAGGGAAAAGACGTCCAGCTCCAGGTCGGAAGTTCTACTGCGAGTCTGGTGAGCGTACTGAATGCCGAGGCGGCCCGAGTCGTACTGGAAGGCGAGGAAACCCTGGAAGGTACGGCGGAAGGCCTGCAGAGGAAGATCTTCGTAGTCGGCATAAAATTCCGCTGTTATCGATTCGGTGGGGTGGGCACTCAAGGCTATTTGAACCTTCTTTCCTGTGTCGGCTTCGCTGCCGGTCCCCGAGCCATTGCCCAGCATGAAATGGTAGCGGACCTTCCGGTCCGAATCGAAGCTGCCCTTCAGGGCTAATCCCAGATCTCTGGTACTGCCCCACTTTTGAAGATCCAGGGCGGACTTTTCCACCGATCGGTAGCCCCAGATCGTGTCCACCGAGTCGGTGGTGGCGGTGGGCGATATTCCCAGATAGGCTTGATGGGTCCCCGTAAATTTCCATCTCAACCAGGCGTCCTTGATGAAAGGATCAAGCTTGCTTTTGGAGGTGAAGTCTCCGGCCGAGTTCATCTCCAGGCGTAACCGCATGTCAAAATTCGAAACCAGCCCCTTGTCCAGGGTGAGATAGGTTCGGCGAATCCAGAAGCCATTGCGGTCTTCAAGACTGGAATCGTGGTTGGCGGCCATCCAGTAGTAGTCGCCAAAGACATATCCACTGATCTTGATTCCTGGATCATTTGCCGGAGAATCCTGGCTTTGAGCCGGGACCAGAGTTTGGGAGACCGCGGCAACCGAACTCTCCGGGGGTGACTCCTGGGGGGTGTTCCGGGATTGCACCTGCTCGCGCAGTTCCTGAACCGTCTGCTCCAGCATTTCAATGCGCCTGAGTAATTCATTTAGCTGGTCCGAAGAGATAGCATTCTCCTGCTGGGCCCATCCACTGTTGCCGATCCCCAGCCCAACCAATAACGTGCTCACCAATAGTTTCATGCTTCTGGCCCTTTCTCTTTGCTCATGTCCAAATCCGCCGGCGAAAACGTGGTCTTTTTTCCCACCAAATCATAGTATGACTCGAGAGTGACGATTAAGAAAAGGTAAGAACATGGAATTTTTTCTGGTCGCTATCGTCTCGCTGCTGGTCTCACCGCTGACCCTTTTTTCGGGGTTCGGGCTGGGCACAGTGTTGATGCCCGTCTTTGCGCTGTTTTTTCCCCTGCCCCTGGCCGTGGCGGCGACCGCGGTGGTTCACGGGGCCAACAATGCCTTCAAGACCATCTTGATGGGCAGATCGGCGGAGTGGTCCCTGGTCCTGCGTTTCGGCCTGCCCGCCATCCCGTCGGCATTTGCCGGGGCCGCCCTGCTGGGCCTCTTTTCCGGAACCCGGGAGATCGCCACCTATTCGCTGGGGGGCATCCAGGCGGTGATCTCGCCGATCAAGCTGCTGATGGCGGTCCTGATCGGGGTGTTTGCCCTGTTCGAGCTGCTGCCCACACTCCGAACCATGCGCTTTGACCGGAAGTATCTGACGGTGGGAGGGGTTCTGTCGGGCTTTTTCGGAGGCCTGTCAGGGCATCAGGGAGCCCTTCGGTCGGCCTTTCTGGCCAAGGTCGGAGTATCCAAGGAGGCCTTTGTGGGGACCAATGCCGTTATCGGTCTGATGGTTGACACGGCCCGATTGACGGTTTACGCCGGAGCCATTTCAAGTGTGCAGTCCGAACCCGGCCTGGGATCGAGTGAGTGGCCGCTGATTGCAACCGGCGTGGCGGCGGCCTTTGCAGGAGTCATGATCGGGAAGAGGATGCTCCACAAGGTCACCATGAAATTTGTCCAGAGCCTGGTTGGCATGTTGTTGATGGCCATCGCACTGGCACTGGGAAGCGGGGTCTTGTAGGAGTGGCCTCGCTTTGCTTGGCCGCGTTTCACGTTTCAGGTTCCACGTTTCACGCAAAATGATTAGGAGCGTCCAGACGTACTCCCTCCGGAGTCGGCGCGCTGAGGCGTACATTTCCAGGAACTCCTTTGCACAGGGCATTTTGAGCTCACTGCTCCGGAGCCCTGAAGGGGCGGCATAGAATAGCCTGGGGCGTGAGCCCCAGGGGT
>JAPYTY010000131.1 GCA_029942065.1 Acidobacteriota bacterium
CCCTACCACCCCACCCGACGGTAGGCCTCAACCGTATCGTCTGCGGGTCGGGATCCGGGGGTGAGCAGGCTTACTCCGACAAAAAGGATGAGGTTGGCCAGAAGGGCCCACAAGCCGCCATAAAGTCCGAGCCACTGCTGTTGCGGGAATCCCAATCCAATCCCGAAAAGCACGATCGTCCCGCCCACCGCTCCTGCTATGGCACCCCATGGGGTGGCCCACCGCCAGCCCGAGAGTGCACCGATCGCCGCGGGTGCCGCCTGGGCCGCCCAGGCGGCTGAAAAGACCCCTAGAGTGGTGAGCAGGGCCGGTTGGGTCAGGGACAGATAAAGCCCCACAAAACCCACCACGATCACCGCCATACGGGCCAGCCATACCTGGGTACCGGGCTCCTGATCGGGGAACCACGGGCTCAGAAAGTCCCTTGCAAAAGAGGCACCGACGCTGTGTATCTGACTGGAGACCGTGGACATCATGGCGGCAAGACCCGCCGCCGCCACCAGCCCGCCCACGATGGGGGGAAAATAGTCCAGCAACATGTTGATCATCACGGTGTCGGTGGCCTCCCGCTCGACCAGGCCGGGCGTGACCACCTGTCCGGTCATCCCGGTCAGAAAGGCGGCGCCCATTACCAGGGGAAATGAGAGAGTCACCCAGACCGGCCAGAGGCGAATATAGGTCACGCTCCTGGGGATGTGCATTTTGAGCCACATCTGGGGTTGCATCGGCCAGCCCAGTCCGACGGGAATCACCCAGCTGAGAAGGTAGGCCCACGGCCAGGCATTGTCTGGACCGGGAAGAGTCAGAAGTTCGGGTTGGCTTTCCAGGATCTTCGAGAAAACCGCCACCGGCCCTCCAGCGGCGGCATAACTGACCAGGATGGCTCCCACCACGACCCCGCCAAGGAGCAAAAGCCCCTGCATGGTATCGGTCCAGGCCACGGCGCGAAGGCCTCCCATGAAAACGTAGAAAATCATCAGGGAGTAAACCACCGTGGTACCGAGTTGGAACGATACCAGATCGCCGGTGGCGACCTTCAGCAGATAAGAAATCCCCATGATCTGGGCCTGGATATAGGGAATCAGCGTTGCAATCAGCATCGCAGCCAGTACAAAACCCACCCACTTCTTTCCATAGAAGTGTGTAAAGGTCTCAGCCGGGGTCATGTGACCAAAGGCACGCCCCACCTTCCAGGTGCGGGCTGCAAAGAGCATCCAGTACAGCGCCGAAACGCCGATGTACATGCCCGCGACGGCGACGTAGCCGCCCAATCCAGTGCGGTACATGGTGCCCGGAAAGCCCAGGAATGTGAGGGCACTGTACTGGGTTGCCATCAGGGTAAAGGCTGCTACGAACCAACCCATACCCCTGCCGCCTAGAATGTAGCCCTCAGGATCCGACTGCGGAAAATACCGCCAGGCCACCAGACCGATAAACATGGTGGCCGCGCAGTACAGGACGAGAACCATCATGGAACCGCCGTATCCTAATAACCAATCCATGGGCTAGGTATTCCCTATGTTTTCCGTTTCAGAATCGCTGGTTATTTTAAAATTCTGCCAATCCTGCTGCATGTGGGATTGGTCGTCCTGCCAGCAAGCCCAGAGCAATCCCAGCAGATTAAGCGCGATGAAAAAGGGAAGCAGCAAGGTCTCAACGAACACGGAGAACGGCAGGCCCATCAGGTGCGGGTCCACGCGATTCCACAACAACCCGCCAGGCAGAAAAAAGCAGAGGGTCAAAAAAACATGAATCAGTGCGTGACGGATAAGGCGCCGAGGCATTCGAGGAGGTTACAACTTCACACCATCGGTTTCAACCAGGGAGTGGCGTCGAATCAGGAATGTGGGAGGCACCTCAGGTGCCGAGGCAGCCCGGGCCTCTCTCTGGAACCGATCCAGGGCCTCTCGACTCTGGGTAAGTTCTTCAGGCAGGAATTTGACGGCCACATTCCGACCCAGCTTGGTATCCTCGGCACGATACACTTCGCCCATGCCACCCTCGCCGATTTTTTTTCAGAACTTTGTAGTGGCTGACGGTCTTACCGACCATAAAGTCTTCTGATGCGGGTGTGATCTCAACCAATGTTAAGCTTTCCAGCCCTTAATTATCCATAAAGTTGTGATTGGGAGCCCCAGGATATAAAATGATGGAGTTCAAAAAAAGAAACAGGCACCCCGAATCGTGGAGGAGGTAGACCATGGCCGGAAGGTTGGGGATCCTAGCCATCGCTACGTTGGTCCTTGCTACGACGTTTGCAGCCCATTCGACTTGGGCCCAGGACAACACGACGGAACGCATCGCCATTTCTGAACTCAAGCAGAAGCTTGACAGTGGCGAGGAGTTTCTCCTGATCGATGTCCGTGAGGATGAGGAACTGGAAAGAGACGGGGCCATTGCCGGCGCCGTTCACATCCCGATGGGCGAACTTGACGCCCGGATGAAGGACATCCCAAAGGATATCTCGCTGGTTTTTTATTGACAGGGTGGGGGGCGCGCGGCGCGCGCTGCTGAAAAATTTGCCAAGGCGGGCTACAAGGCGGGACAGTTTTGCGGCATCCGTGACTGGAAGGCCGAGGGTCAGGAAGTCGTCGAGAAGGTGGATCGACCGGCGGAAGGAACGATCCGACCCTAGTAGCGACCTCGCTCCGCTCGGCCGCGTTTCACGTTCCACGGTCCACGTTTCACGCAAGAAAGAACGAAATCTCGCGCCGATTACGGTTCGCCTACACCACAAGGACACCAAGAAGATATCCACCACAGTGGAACAGAGCTTTCTTGTTGTCCCAAGTCAAAGGTATAGGGAGAAAAGAAAAGTCTTCTCTGTGTCTCTGTGGTGAAAGCCTCACCCTTCAAAGATCCAAAACATAGGTCAGCTTGGCAATGAGCGCTCGCTCGAGAACCTCGCCGGTGCTGGAGCGCCGCTCGTTGTAAACCAGAAAAAAATCACTCAAGGGCTTGTAGATGAAGTGGAAACGGATGTTGCTCGAAACCTCCCGCTGCGTACTATCGTACTGAATCAGGGCATTGAGAAAAGTGCTGGTGTTGAAGGAGTAGGAAAGGCGCGCGGCAACCAGATTGGTGTCAAAGTCTCCCGAAGGCAAAGAGATGTCGTCGTGATTCCACGACAGTTCGGCACTGAAACGATAGTCAGGCTGCAAACCGAGCTTGCCGCGAACGGTCGTCTTTTCCCCGTCAAAGAAATCTCCTGAGTTGACTCGAAGCTCACCCCCCAGGATTCGGCTTCTATCGCTCGAAAAAAAGAATGCCCAGCCGGAAATCGGGTAATCTCCGACCGGAATACTTTGTTCGGGCCGGATGAAGAAGGGCTCGTCGAGCCGCTCGAAATGGCTATTGAAGGCCAGAAAGATGACGGAGCTGTTCTGAAGTTCAAAGGCCAGACCAAGCTGCGAGTTCCGGGTCTTGATCACATTCTCCTGATCGGTGATGTAGTCGATATTGGCCTGGGGACGAATTTCCCTGACTCGAGAAAGACGGTCTCCTGGCCGTACTCTCCAGGTTAGGCTGGAGCGCGATTTTCGGATCCCTCGCCGGGGGACGAAACCCACCTCGGGATTGAAATTCTCACCGATCGAAAGGAACTCCCCCTGAAAGTCCAGCCGTCGATCGTTCCAGCGCACGCCGAAATCAGCCGCCGTGTCGTCTCCTTCGAGCCCGGGAGTCTCGGTTTTTAGAATGAAAGTCGTGAAAGCCAGCTTGGAGAGAAAATTCAAATTCAGATCCGCTCCGAAGGTTCGATTGAAACCTCCCCCCGATACCTGTTTATTGACAAAAATCCCTCCCACGTCCGAAAGTTTGAAAACATCACGACGCACCCGAACCACTGAGAAGTTCGTGGTGGGCTCCTCCTCGAACTCGTCTGCCTGCATAGAGAGTAGTCCCAGGCTGTAGGGGCCGGCCCTGCCGCTGAGGCGCCCTCCCCCTAGAATCGGAACCAGCCGTCCCCCGGAGATCCCGATTCTGCGGCTGAAGAAAGGGATCAGGTCCTGTCGAAAGGAAGCGAATCCCTGCAGTGATCTGCCGAACTGAAAAATGCTGGAATTTTCCAGAAAAAATTCCCGCTTCTCAGGAAAAAATAGACTGAACCGGGTCAGGTTGATCTGCTGGGCGTCCGCCTCCACCTGGGCGAAATCGGTATTCGCGGTCAGGTCCAGGGTCAGACCTCCGCCCAGACCCAGTTTCACGTCGAGACCGACTTCGGGCTGGAAGTCCACATCATCCCCCTGCCGGCGCAATACAGGGAGGGAGAGATAGGGCTTGAAATAGAGATTGCTTCCTCGCTCGACGTCCTCCAACCCATCCAATTCCCCCGCCAGCGAGACCCTGCTGATGATGTAGGGCCGGGGAATGGGAGACCAGTGGTCGAGTTCATTCTTCCGCCGGATTCTGCGCATGAAATTCAAACCCCACAGTTGGCTGGAGGAATCTTCGAAGCGCAGCGTCTTGAAGGGTATGGCCATCTCCACCTGCCAACCCGACTCGGTGATCCGGACTTTGACATGCCAGATGCCGTCCCAGTCAAAGTTGGGATAAGCCCCATCTCCTCCCATCTGGCCATCCCGC
Source organism: Acidobacteriota bacterium (assembly GCA_029942065.1). GTDB lineage: Bacteria > Acidobacteriota > UBA6911 > RPQK01 > JADFOI01 > JAPYTY01. The sequence goes on from JAPYTY010000131.1 coordinate 4,585, forward strand.
TTGGCCCCTTTCGGATTTGTTCCGAACATGAAGCCATTGCGATCGTCGTCGAAGGTATCCAGCAAGACGTTGAAATAATCGCTATCTCCGGACTGGAAATCCCGGGTCACGTCATTGACCATCAGAGCCGACGGCCCGCCCGAATCGAAGAGGTGGGCCCCGACGTAAAGATAGTCCTGGTCGTAGAGAAACCGGACCTCGGTCGGCTCGCTGGCCGGCTCTCCCTGTCGGGGTTCGGTCTGGGTGAAGTCCTTCGCGGGAGCGGCCAGTGCCCAGGCGGGATCATCCAGGTTGCCGTCGATGAGAATGGGTTCGCTCGCCCGAACCGCCGAGACGCGCCGCAGTTGCTGCGCAAAAATAATGTCCCCACCTACAACGAGCAGGACTCCCAGAAAAACGGCGATCCATTGCCCACCAACATGCTTTACTATCAAGAATTCAAAATCCTTCCGGCCGGAGAATTTTCCCAGATGAGAGTTCAGAAAAGGCGATCTATTTCACCGCGGCAGCTGGGGTATCGGGAACCTGTCAGGCACCAATCAGCACGACTCGAGTCGAAAAAACCAGCGCCCGGCCGCCTCTTCCATGGTTCGGTTGGGATATCTCCCGGTATAAGCCCGGTGGACCTGCTCAAGATGGTCTGGTTCCTCCACCTGGGTGGCCCGCACCGGGTAGAGTTTCTCTCCCAGCCTGATTCTCATGTTGGAATCCTCACGCAGGAACTGGGCCCAACGGCTGTGTGCCGAGGAAATATACAGATCCTTTTCCATCAGAACGTAACCGGCGAAAACGGAATAGGGATTGGAGGGCCGTACCTCCACAGTAACCCTACGGTACTGCTCGACGAAGCTCCAATCATCGACCGGTTCAGTGGATTCCTCCCCGACCAGCCGCTTGCCCGGCAGTGAGCCATAGGGATCACTGCGATTGACGTACAAAGCGAAGAGCGTCATCGACACCAAGGCCAAACCGACCGCGATTCCTTTGAGTATCTTCTTTTCCATAGTCTTCTTTGAGGCTGTTCAGTCTAATTGGATGGTACACAGGAAAGCAAGATGGTTTTTTAACTGCACTCCTGCTGCGACTGGTCACCCTATGAGGGCCGTCAGGTCACAGGCTGGCCCCAGATGACGATCCGACGTGGAAAAATCGTTTACGACCGAGGCCAGATCACCGCCTCGGCAGGCAGCGGACGCCTGATCACGCGCGGACCAACCCAGGGGAGGGGATCGGATAGGCGCGGGGGGACCGCTGGAGCAACTCCCAGACGGGATTGGAAATGTAGGGGCGCACCGAGTGCGCCCACAGCAAGGTCGTGTAGCGGCCCGAAAATCCGAAATCCCAAGTCCCAAATCCGAAACCTGCAACGTGGAACGTGAGGCTGTTAGACCTCGCTCCGAAGGAGCGACAGAGTCTGGGTCAGGGCTTCCCGCCCTTGCGCAGTCTTCTTCTCTGTGTCTTTGTGTCTCTGTGGTGAAAATCTTCTCCGTGTCTTTGTGGTGAAGACCGAACCGGAATCGGCGCACTGAGGCGCCTCCCACATTCCGGAAAGCCCCTACAACAGGCTGCAAGATCGCGCCGAATTGGAACGTGGAACCTGGAACCTGAAACGTGGAACGCGC
>JAPYTY010000132.1:0-5195 GCA_029942065.1 Acidobacteriota bacterium
CCCGTGACCCTTCCTGAAATCATGGAGATTCGGGGCGTGAACAGCGGGTCAACAATCCGAACCCTGCTCGAGAAAAAACTCATCGAAACGCGCGGCCGGAAAAAAGTGGTGGGACGCCCCATCATGTATGGGACCGCCAAGGATTTCACCATCCATTTCGGGTTGAAGGATCTCTCCGATTTGCCGACCCTGGAGGAGTTCGAGGAAGTGCTTTCCACACCCGGGCAGTAGACTCAAGTTGGACCCGCTCCGGGTTTGATGAGAAGTACGGGCCAGATCGTTATCTTCGGGAAGGACTCACGGACCTATCATGCAGGAGCGGCTACAAAAAATCGTAGCAGCTGCAGGGATTGCTTCCCGTCGCAAAGCCGAGCAGCTCATTGTGGATGGGCACGTGACGGTCAATGGGCAAACCGTTACTGAACTGGGAACCAAGGCCGATTCGCGCCAGGATCATATCAAGGTGGATGGCAGGCTCATCCGTCCAGAGCCTCTGGAATACTATCTGGTCAACAAACCGCCTGGAGTTTTGAGTTCGGTGTCGGATCCTCTGAAACGCCCGTTGGTTACCGGGCTGGTCAAATCCCGATGTCGACTGTATCCTGCCGGAAGGCTCGATTTCCAAAGTGAGGGTCTCATGATTCTCACCAATAATGGAGCCCTCACCGGCAAGATTACCCGCTCCGGCGCAGTTGAAAAACGCTACCGTGTCAAAGTTCGGGGACAACCTTCGGAAGAAAGTCTCGGCCGGATCCGCAAAGGCCTGACCATTGATGGAGAATCTTTCTCCAAATGCAAGGTCGTGGTACTCAAGAAATCCAGAAACTGCTGGTATGAGGTCATTCTTCGCCAGGGAAGAAATCGGCAAATCCGGCGCATGTTCGAGCACATCGGCCATCCGGTCATGCGCATCAGGCGGACTTCCATTGGACCACTGGTTCTGGGAAACTTACCGCCGGGTGGATCACGAAAGATGTTGGCCAGAGAGGTGAAGGCCCTGCTGGAAGATAAAAAACAGGGGAAAAAAGGAAGAAAAGCGACATAATAGAAAGCGATGTTTACAGGAATTATCCAGGAAACAGGGGAAATTCTGGCCAAAGAGCAGAATCCGGACGGAGCTTCCTTTGAGGTCGGTGTAGGAGACCTTCTGTCTGATCTGAAACTGGGAGGCAGCATCAGCATCGATGGAGTCTGTCTAACCGTGGCGGAGGAGAAGAACCATTCGATAGTTCTGGAGGCCACGCCGGAGACCCTGAAACTCACCAACCTGGGGCGGCGCATTGCGGGAGACCACGTCAACCTGGAGCCTCCGGCCAAGCTCTCCGATTTTCTTGGAGGCCATCTGGTTCAGGGACATGTGGATGGTACCGGTGAAGCACTCTCGATCAGCGAGGAGGGTAATTCGAAAATTTTTCGGGTATCGGCGCCTCAGGAGGTCTTGCGCTACTGCACCTTGAAGGGGAGTGTGACTGTCAATGGGGTGAGTCTGACCATCTCGGCCCTCGATTCGGACAGCTTCGAGGTCATCATTATTCCCCATACCATGGAGGTCACCAGTTTCAAGGACTTGCAGAAGGGAAGCATCGTCAATTTGGAGGCAGATGTGATCAGCAAGTATGTCGAGTCCCATCTTAGCCATTACCTGGAAAGTCAGGGCAAGCGTCTCCTTGCATTTTTGTTGATGGGAGTTTTTCTCAGTTCGACCCTGCTTTTTGGAGAGGATTTTCTGGTGGGGGAAAAATCCATCCTGGTTTATCAGAGCGAAGATGGGAAGCAAAGACAAAGCCAGTTTGTCCTTCGTCTGGCCCGTTATCGGCCCGACATCTTTTTAGAGTGGGAGTCCTTGAGCCATCAGGGCACGCTCCATCTGTACCGGAAGGCCGTCCAGGAGGCGAAGGTTTTTCATCTGAGTTCCTTGTTCGAAGTGGGAGTCGACATGGAATCAGGGGATGCCATGACGGTGTGGCTTTCAGGGAAGGTGTACCAGGAACTCACGGAGACGGGAAGTTCTAAGATTCGACTCAACCGATTACCGGTCAAGCTGAGTCTGATGGAAGAAGGATCCTTCACCCTTACAGTTGACAAGGAGGTGATCGAAATTCCGGTCATTCATGTCCAGGACGATCGCAAAGGCCTGTGGATGTTTTACAAGAACCCGGAGAATCCCCTTCTCGTGGCCTATCATTCGACGTACTTCAGCCAGCACCTGAAAACCGTTTCCACGGCTTCTACCAACAAGCTCCGCTGGATTCAACAACTTCCTCCTGTGAAATAGTGCAGAGGTGCTGTAGTGCGTTGGTAGGGATACACACCACGCACTCCTGACTCTTGAGCCCCGAAGGGGCGATGTGAAATAGCCTGGGGCGTGAGCCCCAGGTAATGTGACGTTAGGAGAAAGAGCCCTGAAGGGGCGACGTAGTCTCTCCGGAATTGGTGCATTGAGGCATCTCCCACACTCCGGACTCTTCATTTTGGGTTCGGGATTCTGGATTCTTCTTAGCGCCTCCTCCCACACTCCTGAAATTGTCTCCTGAACTGAAATGGAAAGGTAGGGGCGTACTGAGTACGCCCACAAGACATATTAACTCGAAGGCTTTATTAGGGCGCACTCGGTGCGCCCCGGCGAAAACACGAGGGTACGAAGCTGCCCTTCTTAATCTCACAGACCTTGCTGTGGGCGCACTCAGTGGGCCCCTACAACAAGCTGCAGGAATGTGGCAAATGTGAACGTGAAACGCGCTAGTCGAAAACAATCGTCCGCTGTGCCTCCCATGGTCCCGAAGGTTTCGGTATAATAAAGGATTCGAAAGGTGTGTAAAAAATGGCTCTAGATACAATTGAAGCAGCAATCCAGGATTTCCAGGAAGGGAAAATGGTCATCGTCATTGACGAGGAAGACCGTGAAAATGAGGGCGATCTTACCATGGCGGCAGAAAAGGTCACCCCTGAAGACATTAACTTCATGGCCAAATACGGCCGTGGGCTCATCTGCATGCCGATGACGTCGGAGCGGCTGAAGGCACTGAATGTTCCGTTGATGGTATCCAAAAATGAGTCGATTCACGGGACCGCCTTTTGCGTCAGTATAGAAGCTCGAAATAACGTCTCAACAGGTATTTCAGCGGCCGACCGGGCCATCACCATTCAGACGGCCGTTGATCCCAAGACGTGTCCTGAGGACCTGATACGGCCGGGACATATTTTCCCCCTTGAGGCATGTCGAGGTGGGGTCTTGAGACGGGCAGGACAGACGGAAGCGGCAGTCGACCTGGCCCGGATCTCCGGTCTGGTTCCAGCCGGAGTGATTTGTGAGATCATGAATGATGACGGCACCATGGCCCGTCTTCCCCAGTTGGAAATCTTCGGTCAAGAGCATGGGATCAAGATCATTTCGGTCGTAGATCTGATCCACTTTCGTCTCAAAACGGAACAATTCATCAAGCGCCTCACCAGCATTCCCTTTCACTCGGAGTTGGGCGATTTTGAGCTCATTCTGTTCGAAAACGAATCCGAAGGGGATCTGCATCTGGCACTGGTAAAGGGGGACCTGAATGGAGAGGAGCCGATTTTGGTTCGCGTTCAGAAGGAATCGGTTCTGGGTGATGTGTTTCTGACGACTCACAGCGGTGCCGGAAACGAGCTGAGGCGCTCACTTCAGATGATCGAAGAGGCAGGACAGGGCGTTCTGGTTTACCTGCGCCTTAAAGGGCACGAGCGCAACCTGTTGCGGGAAGTGGAGCAACATGCGACCTCGGACCAGGAGTCTCATTTGCTGGGTTCTCAACAACCCGTAGATTTCCGGGATTACGGAACTGGAGCCCAGATCCTTGCCGACCTGGGCCTTCACAAGATTCGACTCTTGACCAATCATCCCAAGAAGATGGTGGGATTAGAGGGATTTGAACTGAATGTGGTGGAGCAGATCCCGATCGAAATTGCCGAGTCGGTCAGGTAAGGATTCGGAAGATCCCTCACCCAGCTTTTTCGACCACGTAGCCTTCCCGGTTCTGCACCTTGAATTTCTTGTCCGGCTTGCCGTCACCATCAATATCAGCAACGACTTCCACCTTGATTTTCCGCAGTTTCCCATCCTTGTTGGTGTTGCTGGAAATATAGCCAAGTGCGTACTGATTGCGGAGAAGCAGGGAGATGGTTTGAAAGATTCCTGGATGGGCCTGGACAAAACGTGGAAAGAAGGCCTGGCCTCCCGTGTATTTGGACAAGGCTTTGAGGACCGCATCGGCCTGGTACAGATCCATACGGGTGCTGGTGCTGTAATTCTGATCATAACGAGCTCTGGAGTTCCCACCAAGGCTGACGGGATAGATCACCGCGTTGGATTTCCTGACCTTGTCCAGGGTTTCATCCAGGTTTTTCTTACTGAAGGTGTCCAGACCCGACGAAATGAGGATGATGGCAACCTTGTTGTCCAGCTCTTCAATCCGGTCCAGGACATCCCAGAGCGCGTCGTAGAGATTGCTTTCCCGAAATGCCGGGGTATTCAGTCTGCGCAAGGCGTTGAAGACCTCAGCTTTGTTCTGGGTGAAATCGACCAGAATTTCAGGCCGGATGTCATAGGCTACCGCAGCCACCCAATCCTCAGGGCGCATCTGTTCGGCAAAGAGGTAAGTGGCATTCCAGGCTTCGTAAAGCCAGTCCCAGGGAATGACACTGCTGTATTCCGTGATCAAAATGGCAGTCATGGGAGCTTCAACGGGAGTAAAGTAGGTGATTTCCTGCTCGACCTTGTCTTCGTAGAGCTTGAAATGCTCTTGGCCTAGTCCACCGATGAGATTGCCGTCCTTGTCTTGCACGGTCACGTCCACTCGGATCTGGTCAACCGCGACTCTGATGGCTGCCCGGCCTTGAGTTTTCTCCTGTTCTTCTTCAATTGGTCGGCCTTCCCTCTGCGCCTGACCCACCGGGGAGAAGGCAGCCAGGAGAAGGCCGGCAAAGGCAAGAATCAACAACGGTTTCCTGATCATAGTGATATTCCTTTGTCCCTTATGCTAGCACGGACCCGGGAATTGAGCATCCGGGAAATTGGGTTGAAATCCGACACCTTGCCATAGATTGAATACTCCCGGTTAGGGACCGATGAGTACGAATCGCAGGTCCATCACGTTAGTTAGAGTCGGTCCCGTTTGTATGAGACCACCCACCTGGTGGAAAAAGTGATAGGAGTCGTTTCGGTC
>JAPYTY010000132.1:5205-6164 GCA_029942065.1 Acidobacteriota bacterium
GTCTTGAATCGAGAGTCCCTTGGAGGCGGCCTGGCGTGCGGTCTCCGGAGACGCCACCGCTCCTGCCGCATCGGTGGGCCCGTCAGTTCCATCGGACCCAAGGCTGGCAAACAACAGGTTGGAGTGGTTCCATTCGGCAATTTCCCGAGCACACCAGAGGGCAAATTCCTGATTCCTTCCGCCCTTGCCGTTCCCGGTCAGACGAACCGTCGTCTCGCCTCCTGAAATCAGACAGCAGGGTGGTGGGAGGGGATCTCCGGTTTGAAGCACCTGCCGAGCCAGGGCAACATGCATGAGTGCGGCTTCCGTGGTATTTCCGGTGATGGAGTCCGACAGGATCAGTGGAGTAAATCCCAGTTCACGGGCCTTTTCTGCGCCTGCCTGCAGAGCCTGAATGTTGCAGCCCACGATGACGTTGTGAACCCGGTCAAATCGAGGGTCACCCGGTTTGGGAGTCTCGGCGGGACCCTGGCGCTCCGCGCCCGCACTCAAGTATCGGCTGACCGACTCGGGAAGAGTTTCTTCGATCCCATGCCGTCGGATGATGTGGGCACACTGCTGGAAGGTAGTGGGATCCGGACTGGTAGGGCCGGAAGCAATGCTTGCCAGGTCATCGCCCACGACATCGGAGAGCAGCAGGACCAGCACCTGGGCTCCCTGGGTGTAATCCAGCAGGCGTCCGCCCTTGACCTGGCTCAGGTGTTTTCGAATGGTATTGATTTCCTGAATGGTGGCCTCACTCTGAAGGAGGAGCGAGGTGGTCTGTCTTTTTTCCTCAAAGGTGATTTCTTCCACGGGGACCGGCAGGAGAGCCGAACCTCCGCCGGAAATGACCACTACCAGGAGGTCGTCGGGCCTGAGGTTGAACTCCAGGAAGGCAAGCAGGTCTTGAGCCGCCTTGCAGCCCGCCCGGTCCGGTTCCGGATGGGCCCCTTCCAGCACGTTTGTTTTTTCGAGGG
>JAPYTY010000133.1 GCA_029942065.1 Acidobacteriota bacterium
ACCTTGTAGCGGCCGCCGCTCTATGAGCGGCCCATTCGCCGCCTGACTCCGTTCTTCTTTTCGTGAAACGTGGAACCTGGAACGTGAAACGCGCGGGTCGACGACCCGCGTCCGAGGCGCCTCCCACATTCCAGAAGCCACACTCTGGAAATTGAAGAAGGCCGGTTGATGGCTAGTAGGGGCGCCCGGCCATGCGCCCTTCTTCACCTGACAGTCCTTGCTGTGGGCGCACTCAGTGCGCCCCTACACTCACCCTTCAGATTTCGCTCCGAAGGAGCGCTAAACAAAGAGCGGTAAACCCCCGGGCCCGGGTGAATAGATACAGATTTTTGACTCTCCCGCACCGTCACACTACAATCAATACGATTGCCTGGTATGTTCAAATATAAAGAAGACCGGATTCCCATCACCCTTTTCGCAGCCTACTTTGGTGTTGACCTGATCGTTTTTTTCACGGCTGAGAGTGTTGTGTTTGTTGTCCTCTGGATGCTGCTTGGCATTGTGCCGAAAGCTTTCATCAGTTCCTGGAACCATCACCATCAACATGTCGAGACCTTCCACCGGGCGATTTGCAACCGGTTGCTGGAGATCGTCTACGGATTTCAGACAGGAATTGTTTCCCACGGGTGGGTCCTGCATCACGTTCTCGGACATCATGTGAATTACCTCGACCAGGAAAAAGATGAATCCCGCTGGAAACGCCGGGACGGGCAAACCATGGGAGAGTTTGAATATGGGTTCAAGGTGGCGCTAACCGGTTATCCGCGGGCCTTTCAGGTGGGGCTCAGATTCCCACGGCCCCAGAGGATTTTTGTGCTCATGGGATTGGTCACCTTCGGTCTGCTCGCCTTTTTTTTTTACTTGAACTGGGTGAACGCATTCTTCATTTTTGCCTTGCCCATGATGATATCCCTTTACATCACGGCCTGGCACACCTATTCCCATCATGCAGGCGTGGATTCTCAGGACCCACATGAAGCATCCTTCAACATCACCGAGAAGTGGCACAACCTGCTGACCGGAAATCTTGGATACCATACCGCCCACCACCTTCGGCCGGCGCTTCACTGGTCACAACTTCCGCAGTTTCATGAGACGATCAAGGACGAGATTCCTCCGCACCTCTTCCGCCGGCCCCCCAGGCCGATCTGCTGGATCGGTCCCCTTCTAGCCTTTGCACATGTCAAGTAATCCCTTGCAGCGGCCGGCCATCTGACCGAAACAGCGAGTTCTAACAGCCTGGTGTAGGGGCGCACTGAGTGCGCCCACTGCAAGGTCGTTGTAGCGGCCGCTTTTTAGCCCGACTCTCTCACACCCCCTCTACTGCATCGGCGGAATGATCCGCCCTGACGGTGTTGCGCTCGCTCGGTCTCCTCGACGTACTTTTCAGTACGCTTCCGGGGACCTCCTCTCGTGCGCCTTGTCAGGTCGGCCCTGCCTCCGCTTCGTGACGACCTGGTGTGAAAAAGTCGGGCTTGAGCGGCTATCTGGAATCGGCGCACTGAGGCGCCTCCCACACTCCGGACACCTGGGACTACGCAGAGGCTGTATCAGGTCCATTGACGGGTTCCCTACATCGCCCTTACAGGGCTAACTCGTTTACCAATTTTTCATGCCTGGGGCTCACGCCCCAGGCTATTTCACATCACCCCTTCGGGGTTTTGGATCCCCTACCTCCAAGACCTTCTTGCCAGGACAGCGCATCCCGAGAGCCGCTTGTAAAGCGGCCGCTACAAGAACAAGCCATCTGACCGAAGCAGTGAGTTCTAACAACCTGGTGTAGGGGCGCACTGAGTGCGCCCGCTGCAAGGTCAGTGATGCTAAGAAGGGCGCATGGCACAGGTAGTCTAGAATCCCAGGTAATCCGGACGGATGGAGCCGGGGCGCACTGGGTGCGCCCTAACATAAGCCCTAGAAAAAAAATGTCTTGTGGGCGTACGCAGTACGCCCCTACAACAGGCTGCAGGATCGTGCCAATTTGGGACGTGAAACGTGAAACCTGAAAGGTGAAACGCGGCCGAGCGGAGTGAGGCCGCCCTTCAGGCCCCCTTCAACCTCTCCTTGAGCTGGTTGAGCTCATCGCGCAGTTCCTGGGGCAGCCGATCTCCGAACTGAGCGTAGTGCTCCTCGATGCCCGGAATTTCGTTGAGCCAGGCCTCCACCTCGACCTTCAGCAACTGATCCATCGCCTCCTGACTCAGATCCAGGCCGGTGGTATCGATGGCCTCGGCGGTGGGCATTCTTCCCAAAGGCGTTTCCACATGTGCAGCCTGATCATCGACCCGCTCGAAAACCCATTTCAGTATCCGGCTGTTCTCACCAAACCCGGGCCACAGAAAACGCCCGTCCGAGCCCTTGCGAAACCAGTTGACATAAAAGATTCTGGGCAACTTGTCCGGGTCCGCCTGCCGGCCGATTTTCAGCCAATGGGCGAAGTAGTCTCCCATGTGGTAGCCGCAGAACGGCAGCATGGCCATGGGATCACGACGGACTTCTCCGACCTTGCCGGCGGCGGCAGCTGTTTTCTCGGAGGACATGATGGAGGCAAGAAAGGTGCCGTGCTGCCAGTTGAACGACTCGACGGCCAGCGGTACCACCGTCTCCCGGCGTCCCCCCACCAGAAAGGCGCTGATCGGCACTCCCTTTGGATCCTCCCACTCCTCGGCTATGACCGGGCACTGGCGTGCCGGCGCCGTGAATCGTGCATTGGGATGGGAGGCGGTGCGCTCCGATTCCGGAGTCCAGGGCCGCCGCAGCCAGTCGGTTAACACACCCGGCGTCTCCTCGGTCATCTCCTCCCACCAAACGTCACCGTCGGGCGTGAGGGCGCAGTTAGTAAAGATGCTATTTTCAGCAAAGGACTTCATGGCATTGGGGTTGGATCGATCGTTGGTGCCGGGAGCCACACCAAAGAATCCCGCCTCCGGGTTAATGGCATAAAGACGGCCGTCATCACCGAACTTCATCCAGGCAATGTCATCACCGATGGTCTCCACTTTCCAGCCCTCGATGGTGGGATTCAACATGGCCAGGTTGGTCTTTCCACAGGCGCTGGGAAAGGCTCCCGTGACATACTTGACCTCCCCCTTCGGCGAGGTCAGCTTCAAGATCAACATATGTTCCGCCATCCACCCTTCGTCACGGGCCTGGACCGAGGCAATGCGAAGCGCATGGCATTTCTTCCCCAGCAGAGCGTTGCCGCCATAGCCCGATCCAAACGACATGATCTCCCGGGTTTCCGGAAAATGAGTGATGTACTTGTTATCCACATTACAGGGCCAGGGGCTGTCGGGCTGCCTCGGATCGGTCAGTGGTGCCCCGATGGAATGAATGCCTCGCATAAAGTCGTCACGGTCGCCCAGAATTTCCAATACCTTCGAGCCGACGCGGGCCATGATATGCATGCTGCACACGACGTAGGGTGAATCGGTGAGCTCGAATCCTATCTTGGCAATGGGACTTCCGACGGGACCCATGGAATAGGGGATGACATACAGGGTTCTCCCTCTCATGCAGCCCTGGTAAAGACCCCGGAGCGTTTCCCTCATTTCCTTCGGTTCGCCCCAGTTGTTGGTGGGCCCGGCGTCTTCTTTCCTTTCCGAACAGATGAAGGTGAAGCTCTCCACTCGAGCGACATCGCCTGGATCAGAGCGGCAGTAGTAGCTGTTGGGCCGCTTGCTATCGTCGAGCTGAATATAGGTTCCTCCATCGACCATCATCCGGCTGAGACGATCGTACTCCTCGGTTGAACCGTCGCACCAGCAGACCGCATCCGGTTTGCAGAGCTCCGCTACTTCACCCACCCATTTCTTTAAAGTCTCGTTCTTGGTCATGGTCTCGGTCATCGATGCGTCCGGCACATCAGCGGCTCCTCCTGTATCCATCCATGTTCTTCCTACCCACGTTTCTCAACTGGTACATAATCCCGTTCATCGACTCCGGTATACATCTGCCGAGGCCGGGCTATCCTCTGATCCTCATCCAGCAGCATCTCCTGCCACTGGGCCAGCCACCCCGCGGTGCGGGGAATGGCAAAAAGCGATGGGAAGAGATCCACCGGAAAGCCCATGGCTTCATAAATGATCCCCGAATAAAAGTCAACATTCGGGTACAGCTTCCGCGACAGAAAATACTCATCCTCGAGTGCGATTCGCTCCAGCTCCAGAGCGATCTCCAGGAGAGGATTCACGCCGGTCACCGCGAACACTTCATGAGCCAGCCCCTTGATCACCTGTGCCCTGGGATCGTAGTTCTTGTAGACACGATGCCCAAACCCCATGAGACGACCGGCCTCGCCGGACTTCACCTTTTCGATGAAGGCCGGCACATGCTTCACGTCCTCGATCTCATTCAGCATTCGAAGCACAGCCTCGTTGGCCCCTCCGTGAAGTGGACCGTAAAGCGCTGCCGCCGCCGCCGCCAGTGCCGAGTAGGGGTCGGATTGAGAACTCCCGGTTCCGCGCATCGAACTCGTGCTGCAGTTCTGCTCATGATCGGCATGAAGGATGAACAGCACATCCAGGACCCTGCTCAGTACGGGATCCGGCTCGTACTTCGCTTCCGTGGCCTTGAACATCATGTTCAAGAAATTGCCCGTGAACGAAAGGTCATTATCCGGATAGGCGTAAGGCAAACCCCGGTTGTGCCGGTAGGCAAAGGCCGCGATAGTGGGCAACTTGGCGATCAACCTCCAGATCTGTTTGTGACGGGATTTTTCGTCAAAGATGTTCTTGGCATTCGGATAAAAGGTCGAGAGCGCCCCAACGGTTCCCACCAGCATGCCCATGGGGTGAGCATCATAGAGAAAACCTTCCATGAACTTCTTGGTGTACTCATGGATCATGGTGTGATGGGTGATGTCGTGGGTCCACTGAGCCATTTCTTCCTTGGAAGGAAGTTCCCCGAACAGAATCAGATAGGCGGTCTCCAGATAGGTACTGTGCTCGGCCAGCTGCTCGATGGGATACCCTCGGTAGCGTAGTACTCCCTTTTCTCCGTCCACAAAGGTGATGCTGCTCTTGCAAGAAGCGGTGTTGCTGTAGCCGGGATCGTAAGTCATCAAACCGAAATCATCGTCCGAAACCTTGACCTTTCTCAACTCCAGACAATTAATCGCGGCACCGTAACTGGGATAGGTGCCGTAGCTGATGGGAATCTCGTATTCCTTGCCGGTCCGGTTGTCCACAAGGGTCACACTGTCCCGAGGTGCCGCCTTCATCTGCGATGTACCGGCACCCGCCTCAGGCTCTTGAGTAATCTTTTTTGCCATGCTTACTCCTCCTTCCAGAAAATACCTCTTATCCCATCCGTCGGTCCAAAAATGAGTGGTATTCCACAACACAGGGGATGCATACACTTTTTATCAAAAAGCACCCCTCGACGCACGTCTCCCAGCAAACATCCGCCCTTTCCAGTCTAATCAATGGAATCCGGAGGATCTAGTGATCGTCAGAAAACGGCAGCATCCAGATTCTCATTCCAGCACCGCGCGCAGGACGGGTTCGAGGCGATCCGCCATCAGGACATTCCCCTCGTTGTTGGGCTGGATGGCATCAGCCATCAAGCTGGGATGGCCGAAACTTCCATTCAAGATATCCGGCACGTAATTGGTCTGCTTCGCTTCGGCCAGGACATCAAAATGGACCTCGTATTGATCCCCGAGCAGACTTCCCCGCACTCCCACCAGAACCACCGCCGCCCCTTTTTCATGAATCTGATCGATCATAGTGGCAAGCCGATCGAAGGTCTCGTCCACGGGAACCTTCCTGAGAGCATCATTGCCCCCTAGAAGCAACATGACAATTCTGGGTTCCTGGGAAAGAACCTCTCCCTCCAAACGTTCCAGGCCGGTATGGGTGGTGTCTCCATTTCGACCGGCATTGACAATCAGGCGACCCAGTCGAGCTGAAAATATCGAAACAAAATCGTTTCCGGGAGAGGCGCCATACCCCGTCACCAGGCTGTCTCCAAAGGCGATGATATTTTGACCGGCTGACGGGAAATCAACAACTGGAGGCTGGACATCAAGGAAATACCAGATTGCCAGTGCGGCCGCCAGCACGCCCGCAACGGCCTTTTTCATGAGCGACCCTCAGCGCTGGGCTTCATTGTTTTTCCCGGCTAATGCATGTAAAAAAAGCAGGCGAAGAGCGC
>JAPYTY010000134.1 GCA_029942065.1 Acidobacteriota bacterium
GTTCGCCCCACCCGATGTCAGTGGCTGGACCAGCGGAGTTGGCTGGGTCAACACCGCCACTGTTTTGGCACGCTACAACTTCTTTAATTACCTTACCTCGCTTCGCGGAGAATACTCGCTTGATTTCGTGGAATGGCTTGACAATAGAACACCAAAATATTTTCCTGGTTACCAATTGTCCTTTTTCGATATCGTCGCACTTTTCCTTGATGCCATTGTAAAGGGTGACGTCTCGGTGGATACGCGCTACGAGTTGGAACAATACATGACCACCGCTGACGATGGGAAGACTGTGGCATGGGATATCGCCGACAAGGTCATGTTTGATAAGAAGACCCGAGGGGTTCTCTATCTCATATCGATACTTCCTGCATATCAACTGAACTAAGGAGCCTATCGCATGGGCCGAACCAAGCTATTGAGAAGTCGCAGAGATTTCCTGAAAGATCTCCCTATGATTTCTTCTACCTTGGCGGCCCCGACTTTTCTGGTTCGTGGTATTCAGGGAGCACAGAAATTTCCTGGTGGGCCTTCTAGAACTGGCCGAATACTGTTGGTGGTTGAGTTAGCAGGGGGATGTGATGGATTGAACACCATTGTTCCGTATGCTAACGACTTTTATTACCAGGAACGATCGAATCTGGCCATCAATCCCCAGAGTGTGTTGCCACTGGATGACCAGCTAGGCTTTCATCCTTCGCTCACCGGCTTCAAAGAACTCTATGACAGCGGCAACATGGCGATCGTGCAGGGGGTGGGTTATCCCAATCCTAACCGCTCTCACTTCCGGTCCCGGGACATCTGGCATACTGCGGAAGCGGAGACGATCGGTCAAAACGGCTGGCTGGCCAAGTATTTCGATAGCCTGAAAGGTGCAGAGTCCCTAGAGGGGATCAACATCGGCGGACGTGTTCCAAAGGCCATGATCTCAGAATCGGGATCCTCACCTTCTATCAAAAGAATCGACACTTACCAGCTCCAGACCGATCGGCGTTACCGAAAGGATGCGGCTAACAAAAATGCCGTCTTTCAAAGTATTCTCTCGGAACCACCCACTCAATTTTCTCCCTTCCAAGAGTATGTGACCCAGACCGTCCTGGACGCCACATTCAGTTCAGCTGAGATCCTGGAAGGTCAGGATCAATACAACAGCACGATTGAGTATCACAATACCGCCTTTGGCAGAAACCTGAAGACGATCGCTCAGATCATTGCTGCCGACATTGGAACCACGGTGTTTTATGTCACCATTGGAGGATTTGATACCCATGCCAGTCAGGCCGAAACAACTGATTCTCAACTGGGAACCCATGCCAATCTTTTGGAAACCGTCTCTTTGGGCATCAAGGCTTTCTGGGATGATATGCAGGAAATGGGCATGGAGAACGACGTGCTGATCATGAGCTTCAGTGAGTTCGGTCGGCGCGTCAAAGAGAATGCCAGCAATGGTACTGATCACGGAACGGCAAACCAGATGTTTCTGTTTGGAGGAACGATCTATCCGGGACTTTATGGTGAGCAACCCAGCCTGGATCCCCAGGATCTGGATCGCATCGGGGACTTGCGTCACAACATAGACTTCCGCAGCGTCTACTCGACGGTCTTGGGTAACTGGCTGGAAGTCGATCCGGTACCATTGATTGGCGAGCCCTGGCCGCTGCTTCCGTTTCTATGAAGCGTTCCACGTTTCAGGTTCCACTTTCCACGTCGGCATGTTTGGTATGTGTTGCGGATTTAGGACTTCGGATTTCGGATTTTCGGTCAGGGGTCAGGGGTCAGGGGATAAGATTCAGTTGCCATGAGCCCTCTTGTCATCCTCCTGCTCGCAGCCATCAGCTTCCTGATCGCCACCTACTTCACGGCCGTCTCTTATCGATGGCTTGACCCGGAAGCTTCCTGGATCCCCTCCTTTTGTCGGATGGGCGAGCGCACCTGCGCGAGCATTGTCTACACCCCACGGGCGCGGGTTTTGGGCATTCCGAATTCTGTGCTGGGCCAGATCTTCTATCTGGTCTTGATGGCGGGGGTTGTAGGAAACTTCATCTTTTCCTCTCCCTTCTTTTACCTCTACCTGGCGGGAAGCCTGCTGACTGTGTTGCTGGGGGTATTTCTGACCTATTCCCTGCTCTTTATCACCCGGGTTCCCTGCAAGCTCTGTTTCACCTCCCACGCCATCAACCTGGTGATTTTTGTGTTGTTGCTATCAGGGTGGTAGGTCTGTGGTCTGTGGGTTGGCCTCCGAAGCCAACTTCGTTAAAATGTCGCGCTCGTGCCGGACCAGATAATAACTCAAAGCAGAAATGGGACCTTCCACCGCTATGGATCATGAACTGAGACCTTTTTTCCCCGAGCTGAGCCGTTTTAATTCCACCCGAGCTCTCCTTGCCTCAGCTGTGTACAAGAAGCTTCGATCTGAAATTGACAGGGTCTTGCGGACGGTGGTTCAGGAGGATCTGGCTCCGGAGGTGACAACCGATGGATCCTCGATCCGGGCCACCGCCTGGAATGTTGAGCGGGGGACTCACCTGGGGCCCATCATTGAGATTCTTGGCGAGCATTCCCTGATTGGGGGAAGCGATCTTTACCTTTTGACCGAACTGGATCTAGGGATGGTGCGCAGTCACAATCGGCATGTTGCCCGGGAGATCGGTCAGGCCCTGGGCCTGAACTACGCTTTTGCTCCTTGCTACATAGCGTTGAACAAGGGAAGTGGCCTGGAAGATCAGGTTCCTGGAGAAAATGTCCAATCTTTGCATGGCAATGCCCTTTTCTCCCGCTATCCCTTACGGGATGCCCATTCCCTTTCCCTTCCAAACGGCAAGGATCTGATGAGGGGAAAGGAGAAACGGCTGGGATCTCAGTGTGTGGTCATTGCCACTGTCGATCATCCGCTGGGGTCCTTCAGGGCCGTGAGCCTTCATCTGGATGCCCAGTCCAGTCAGCAGCACCGCGGTCGCCAGATGAAGATCGTTCTGGACCATCTGAAAACTCTGTCCCCTTCGCTTCCCGTTCTTCTGGGTGGAGACTGGAATACGTCGACCTATAACTCCAGCCGCGCGGTGTACTCGATTCTGGGCTATTGCAGGCGCGTTCTGATGGGAGTGAACCATGTTATTGATCATCATTACACCTATCCGGATCGCTGGTTTGAGAGACACCTGTTTCGCGAGTTGAAGCGTTATGGCTACCACTACCAGGAGCTCAATGAGCCGGGAGTTTGCTCCCTTCATTACCATGTGGAAGATCTGGCTGCCAATAATCGGATGGGGGACTGGGTTCCGGCATGGTGTTTTTGGTTTATCAACTGGGCATTGGAAAAAAACAATGGCTGCTGCTCCATCAAGCTCGACTGGTTTGCCGGTAAGGACATCGCCGTAAACTCGGATCATCCTCCCCGGGTGATCCCCGATGTCCATCCGGAGGATTACATGCTCTCGGACCACGACCCGATCGTGTTGGATTTCGTTCTGGCCGGCTAACCACCAAGACACGAAAAGAATTTTCACCACAGAGACACAGAGAAGCCGCCTTTATCTGAGCGAAGCGAAGAAAATTCTTTTCTTTGTCTTATCCCTCCAATCTCAGCCTACACAGTAAGGGTGCACACCCGTGCGCTCCTGCAAATGTGAATTTTGAACCAGCTCAATAGTCCGGAATGTGGGAGGGGCCTCAGGCGCCGACTCCGGCCGACCGCACCACCGCACCACCGCACCAAAGCACCACAGCACGGGTCGGCGAAGCCGACTCTCACCACGAAATTCATGCTATCCTTGGACAGGACTATGACGAGCCTCTTTCGCACCAGCATCGTGATTATGGTTGCCGGATTGTGCCTGCAGGGTGTGGAGGCTCAGGTAGAAGAACGCTTTCTTCTGGATCAGAATACCCTTTCGCTGCTTGAGCAGGAACTCTCCGGTGAGTTGGCCAAGCAACATGTAGTGGCCATCAGTGAACATCATCGTATTGCAGGGTCTTCCGGATATGCCGAGGCAGCCCGTTATGTTTTGCAACAGCTTCACGGTTATGGCTACCGGGCATGGATCGAGAGCTTTCCGGCTGATGGCAGGATTGCCTACCAAACCTGGCAGTCACCGCCTGGCTGGAACATCGACTCCGGCGAGTTGAGCATGATCCAACCCCGCCAGGAATTGATCGCTTCCTATCTTGAGAGTCCCATCAGCGTCATGCCTTATTCCAGTTCGGGCACGGTACAAGCTGAATTGGTGGATGTGGGAGCGGGAACCTCTGAAACCGATTACGACGGAAAAGAGGTGGCCGGAAAATTGTTGTTGGCGACGGGACACTGTGGTGAAGTCCAGCGGTTGGGTGTTTTAGAATTCGCTGCAGCTGGAGCGCTGTGCTACCCGAACGACCGGCGCGCTACCGAGAATCCCGACATGCTGCAGTACACCGAATGGTTGCCGCGATCCGACGAGATGGATCAGCTGACCTTCGGCTTCAATCTTTCCTATCGGCAGGGTCAAGAGCTCAAGGCACTTCTGGCCGCGGGACACACCGTGGAATTAGAAGCAAAGATAGAGGGTCGTGGGATTGAATTTGGCAGCCTTGATGTCGTGGTTACCTTGATTCCGGGAATTGAAAAGCCCGATCAAGAACTCCTTATCATGGCCCACCTGGATAATCCCAGGTACTCCGCCAATGACAATGCCAGCGGCAGTGCGGCCATTTTAGACATCGCGCGCACCCTCAAATCCCTGGTCGATCAGGGCAGACTTCCACCACCGAAGCGGAGCATACGCTTTCTCTGGGTTCCGGGACTGTATGGAACCATGGCCTATATCGACGCCCACCCGGAAATCAAAGGACCCGGATTGGGGGGGAAGGTTCTGGGCGGTCTTAACCTGGACATGGTTGGAGAAGATCAGGAATTATTGCACAGCCGTCTCAATATCATCCGTTCTCCTCAATCCATTTCCGGCCTGGTCGCCGATGTGACGGTTCGCCTGGCGCAATACGTCGACGGCCTGGATGTGGCCGACCCGGCCGGCCTGGGCAACTTCAACTACGGAGTCCTCCCCTTCAGCGGTGGCAGTGATCATGTGATTCTCAATGACTCCACCATTGGGATTCCTTCGGTCAGACTGGGGCACTGGCCCGACGATACCCGCCAAACCAGTGAGGACACGCCTGACAAGGTGGACCCCATCGAACTGAAAAGATCCGAGCTGATCGCGGCTGCTACCCTGTGGTATCTGGCAAGTCTTTCCGAGAAACAGGGCCTCGAGTTGATCAACTTCCTGGCGGCAAGGGCACAAAGCCGCATA
The DNA here is from genome assembly GCA_029942065.1 of Acidobacteriota bacterium. Classification (GTDB taxonomy): domain Bacteria; phylum Acidobacteriota; class UBA6911; order RPQK01; family JADFOI01; genus JAPYTY01. The sequence goes on from JAPYTY010000134.1 coordinate 5,286, forward strand.
GCCGAAGACACGCAGCGGGCTTCAGGGTGGCTGCTTGACACTCCGGTGGAACGTCTGGACCAGATGTACGACGAGAGTAAACAGGTCAACAGCTTTGCCCTGGAGAGGGAACAGCAGGGGCTCAACAGTGTTCTTGATTTTGTCTCTTTTGAATCCACTCGACGGCTTGTCCTGACCTGGAACCAGACCCTGGACAACCAGTCTCAGGTGATCATTCGGACCTTTCAAGCCCTGGTACGTCAGCGGGGAGGAAGCCTGTCGTTTTCCCAGGAACGTACCTATGAGGAGCGCGAGGCGGCCTCCTGGATCCCGGAACGAACGACGCGGGGTCCACTTGCCGGGGGTCTTCCTCAATCCAGGCTCACGGCGGGCGATCAGATCTGGCATGGAACTCCGGAGGCGCAAAAACTGGATAGCCAACTTCTGGTGAATCTGATCGATGGTCGTCGCACTATCCTGGAAATTCGAAACGCGCTATCGGGTGCGACCTTCCCGGTGTCGGTGAGTGCCGTGCGTCGTTTCGTTCAGGATTTGAGCAAGGCGCGTCTGGTGGAACTCCGCCGTGTCAATTGAGTTACCGCTGGTCTTCGACCAGCGCGTTCCAGGTTCCACGTTTCACGTTCCAATTTAGCCTGTTGTAGGGGCGCACTGAGTGCGCCCACAGCAAGGACGTTGTAGTGGCCGCTCTATGAGCGGCCTGTGGGAAGGCATGGGATGCCTTGGTGGTCGGGGGTCCAGAACCCCGAAGGGGTGATGTGAAATATCCTGGGGCGTGAGCCCCAGGATTGA
>JAPYTY010000135.1:0-299 GCA_029942065.1 Acidobacteriota bacterium
CAGCGCGCTTCTCCTATCTCCTCCGCCTTCTGTTATCATATTCCCCTTATGAACCGAATCGAAGACCTGCCGGAAGCCCGGCTCTATCTTCCGGAAATCGTTAGCTTTTCAGACCCAACACAACTCATGTTCTTTGAATTTGAATCAGGAAGGCCACAGGAATGAATAATCCATTGGAGAATCAGTGGGCGCTCATTTTGGGAGCTTCCAGCGGATTTGGTGCGGCTACCTGCCGGGAACTGGCCCGAGCGGGAATGAATATTTTTGGCGTGCATATGGATCGGCGGAGCACCCTGGGC
>JAPYTY010000135.1:309-6069 GCA_029942065.1 Acidobacteriota bacterium
AGGTGGAAGAACTCCGCCGCCAGATTGAAAAATGTGGCAAGCAGAGTGTGTTTTTTAACATCAACGCGGCCTCCCCCGAGAAACGAGAGACCGCCCTGGATGAGATGGCCAAAACTCTTCATGAGCAGAGCCCCCCGGCCGGCATTCGAGTCTTCCTGCACTCCCTGGCCTTCGGAAGTCTGGGACGATTTTTCCCGACTGATGCCAGCAAACCCATCACCCAGGATCAGATGAAGATGACTCTGGATGTGATGGCCCACTCGCTGGTTTACTGGGCCCAGAGTCTGGTGAAACGGGAACTGATGGGAGAGGAATCAAGAATCTTCGCCATGACCAGTTCGGGAGGCCATCGGGTGTGGCACAGTTATGGCCCCGTTTCGGCGGCCAAGGCCGCCCTGGAATCCCACATCCGTCAGTTGGCTCTGGAACTGGCCCCGGTGGGGATAACCGCCAACGCCATCCAGGCGGGCGTCACCGAAACACCCGCCTCGACCAAGATCCCCGGCTACCAAGAAAGGGCGGAAGCAGCACTGCGCTTGAACCCAAGCGGCCGCATGACGGTTCCCGAGGACGTCGGGAAGGCCATCGTCGCCTTCAGTCATCCCCATACCCAGTGGATGACCGGGAACGTTATCCGGGTGGATGGCGGAGAGGACATCACAGGCTAGTCTTTTCTTGTAACACCTGCGAACCGGGCCGGCAATGGCCCTCCTTCAACAGACAGAGGTTCGATGAGATAGATGGTCAAGGTACCGGACATAGAATTCGAAGAACATCACCTGGAAAACGGACTCCAGCTGCTGGTCCACCACCAGACCCGTATTCCGTTGACCCACGTCAGTATTCATTATCGTGTGGGATCCAGCTATGAAACACCTGGTTTTTCCGGATTGGCACATCTATTCGAGCACATGATGTTTCAAGGATCGGAAAATGTAGCTAAAAACCAGCACGGCAGTTACATCGATAATGCCGGAGGCCGATGGAATGCCACCACCAGCAAGGATCGGACCAACTACTATGAAACGGTCCCGTCTCATTACCTGGAGCTGGCGCTGTGGCTCGAAGCCGACCGTATGCAGTCTCTGAAAGTCACTCTGGAAAATTTTGAAAACCAGAGACAAACGGTCATCGAAGAAAAAAAACAAAGCTATGACAATCGTCCCTACGGCCTGGCAACCCTAAGATTCGAAGAACTGGCCTATGAGAACTGGGCCTATGCACATCCCATCATCGGGTTCATTGAAGATCTCGAGAAGTACACCCTGGAGGATGCCGTCAATTTCCATCGCACCTTCTATGGGCCGGGCAATGCGACTCTGGTTCTGGCCGGAGATTTAACGGGAATCGACGCCCTGGAACAGGCTCAGAAGTACTTTGGCAACATGGACAACCACACCCGGCGCCATTCGCCCAGCCTCGAGGAACCCCGGCAAACCTCCGAAAAAGTCGAGACCATCCAGGACCCTCTGGCCGTGCTGCCGGCGGTGTATATGGCCTATCACATGCCGGAGCTGGGCTCTCCGGAGTACTACGCCCTGTCGGTCCTGGCTCTGGTTGTTTCACACGGAGAATCCTCGCGGTTTTATCGAAAATTCATCTACGACCACAACCTGATCACCAGCCTTTCAGTCGGTCCCAATCAAAACAAGGGCCCCCAGCTCTTTTACATCTGGGTTCAGATTCAGAAGGAAATCAAGGTGGACCAGGTTGTACAGGAAGTTGAGGAGGAACTGAAGCTGCTTCGAGAAGAGCCGGTTTCGGAAGCGGAGCTGGAGAGAGCCCGAAACCAGATTTTCTATCGGTTTGTAGGCCGACTTACCAAGGTCTCTCGAGTTGCGGAACTCCTGGCTCACTATGCTCTTTTTTTTGACGATACCGGCCGGATTAACAATGATCTCGACCGTTACCTGGCGGTCACACCAGAAGATATCCTGGAAGCTTCCCGGAACGTCTTCCGCCCTGAGAATCGGACTCTACTGTTGGTGGAACCACGGACAACTGACATTTGAGATTGTAGTTCCTGCACCTGAAGCTTGAAACGAGAAGATGAAAGCACCTGAACCCGCAACGGAAAAGAACATCCGCTACCCGGCCATCCAGGAGAGCCGGCTGGAGAACGGACTTCGGATTCTTGCCGTCCAGGATGATCACCTACCCAGGGTCTTTTTATCACTCGTCTTTCCGGTTGGAAGAGCCTTTAATCCCGACGATAATCTTTCCCTGGTATCACTGGCGATGGAACTCACCAAAAGTGGAACCGGCAATCGCTCCGCCAGTGAAATCTCGGATCTCATCGATCAACTGGCAATCGACTACGACAGTGACGTCCTCATGGAGCACAGTTTCATCGGAATGACTTTCCTTGAAAAAGAGCTGGAGGCGGCTTTGGGCCTTCTCGCGGACACGGTTCTGGAGCCAACCTTCCCGCAAGAGGAACTGGAGAAGGTACAGATTCGATGGAAAAGTCACCTGATTGCTCAACGCTCGCAACCCGAATTCCTGGCCAATGAGCGAATTTTCAAGACCCTGTACGAAAACCATCCCTACTCGCGGATCAGCATGACGCCGGAGCACCTTGAACAGGTCACCCGGGACTCGGTGAAAAACATTTATCAGTCTCGTTTTTCTCCAAGCGACGCCTACCTCCTTTTTGCCGGACCGGTGGACTCGGTCACGGCGACCGACCTTGGCAATCGCTTCCTGGGAGAATGGGCCGGCACCGAGACCCCCGTGATTCGTTTTCCCGAGCCGCCCGTTATCGACCAACGCTTCATCTGCCTGATCCACCGCCCTCATTCCGTACAATCACAGTTTCTGGTGGCAGGCCGAACGCTCCCTCAAGGAGATCCCGACTCGATCACCCTGAAAGTAGCCAACCAGATTCTGGGAGGCGGCGGCAGTTCGCGGCTTTTTCTCAACCTGCGGGAGGATAAAGGATATACCTACGGTGCCTATAGCCGCCTGAAGAGCTACCGGAATGCCGGACTTTTTCTGGCAGGGGCCAGCGTCAAAACCGAGGTTACCCTGGAATCCATCGAAGAGACTCTCAAGGAGATGGACCAGCTACATGAACAGCCGCCCGGGGACGAGGAACTGGCTCGGTGTCAGCAGGAGTTGATCGGAAGCTTCATCCGTCAGATGGAAACTCCGGCCTCGGTGGGCGCTCTGGAACTGGACCGACGGCTTCACGACCTGCCGGAAAATTTTTACAGCACCTTCATTCCAAAAGTCCGCAGTATCAATAAGGAAAGTGTGGTGGAGATGGCTCGACGCTTCTATGATTCCCAGCGACTGGCGATCACCGTGGTGGCGGACCGGGAGAAGGTGGAGAAGGAACTGGGCCGGCTGGGAGAGGTGCGAGTTTTCGATACCGACGGCGAGTTGGTCTGAACCACCAAGGCACGGAAAGATTTTTGTCACCACAAAGACACTGAGAAGAAATTAACCACAAAGACACAACGACACAAAGAAGCTAACTGAGTCAGGGCGTCCCGATCTGACTCAGACTCTGTCACTCCTTCGGAGCTAGGCCGGAAAAGCGAGTGTAGGGGCGCACTGAGTGCGCCCACTGCAGGGTCGTTGTAGCGGCGCACCGAGTTGTACATCTTCAAAACACCCTTCACACAGGACATTTTGAGTTCACTTCCCCGGAGCCCTGAAGGGGCGGCATAGAATAGCCTGGGGCGTGAGCCCCAGGTTTCAGGTCAGCCAAAAAAAGAGCCCTGTAAGGGCGATGCCAGGCCTATTGACGGGTTACCTACATCGCCCTTACAGGGCTCCCCCGGTTACCACAATTTCAATCCTGGGGCTCACGCCCCAGGCTATTTCGCATCACCCCTTCGGGGTTCTGGACCCCAATGTGCAAATGAGGTCCGGTAAATGCCCACACATGAAGGGAGCCCACACTCCAGACACCTGAAACGCGCTGGTCGAAGAACTACGGCCAGTTTAGGCGCGTTTCCAAGATTCGCGATAAGATAAAACTTCCAGCAACCAAACAACCACCACGGGAGGGCCCTGACCATGTCTCCGGAAGAACACTATCAAAAGGGAATGGAACACTTTGGCGAGGATCAACTGGAACTGGCCATCGAGGAACTGAACCAGGCGGTTTCCAAGAAACCCGACTTTGGAGATGCTCTTCACGCCCTGACCATGTGCTACTATCACCATGGAAAATTCGATGAGGCCCTCAAATTCGGACGGCAGCTTTCCGCACTGGAGCCCACCAATCCCCTGGCCTATACCAGCCTCTCGATGATTTTTCACGCAAAGGGATTGGTCCAGGAAGCGGAGGACATGGGGGCCAAGGCCAAGATGGCAGAACAATCAGATAAGACTGATTAGGAAACCAGAACCGGAGGCGTAGCCCGCTCTGGTCCTCTGGGACGATATGCCTTCTTGTATTTGACGTAACGTTTACCCCACCGGAGCTCTCTGAATCGATAGGAGCACTCTCGGCAGCCGAAGGGATAGAGGTAGAACAAGCTTAGAAAAAATTCGTAGCTGCCGCTTCGCTTGACACGACGCAGCCCACCTTGCTTGCAGCGGGGACATGAATCCTGAATCTTCATTTCAATTTATTCCTGAAAAAAAGTTCACTCCAGTCATCCTTCTCTGTTTTCCGTTTCAACCTAAAGCATATTCCGTGCCAAAACATCCTGGCCCACCGATCTACCTCCATAACCCACTGATTTATCGGGATTTGGGTTCATTTCGTCGGTATTTCAGATGACCGAAGACTTCCTGAACTGTCAACCTCCGTTCACAGTTTTTCCCGACCATTGCCAGAAATACCCCTGTTCTTTCAGCCACCGCCGACCCCGTAGGCGTCACCGCCGGTACTGTGGAAACCAAGGGGATATCTCGGTTAGAATAGCCGCTGTTCGAGGGCAGCCAGGAAAGGTTCAAGATTGCTGTCTTTATGCCGGCGTAGCTCAAGGGTAGAGCGGCGCATTCGTAATGCGTAGGTTGGAGGTTCGATTCCTCTCGCCGGCTCCCTTCTTTTCACCAGGTTAGCCGTATCTGTCTTTGCTCTGAAATCACCCCGTGGGTTATACGTGGGATTTTGGACACCTTTTGAGGCAGTTTTCCACTCGTAACCTGGGCTTTCGGATTCTCCTTCTATCAGCCGGACCTTTCCGAGTTTCGTTTCTCATTCTCCCCATGAAAGAAAGATAAGGTGTCTACGGCTTTTTGGGTGTGCTGCTCTGACAGATGGGCATATCGGAGAGTCATTGCATAGGACTGGTGCCGCATCAGTTCTCTGATGGTTGGCAAATCCACCCCACTCATAGCCAAGTGTGACGCAAAGGTGTGCCGCAAACTGTGAAAGGTACAGTGAGGAATCCCTGACTTTTTCAATGCCTTATAGAAATGGTATTTGATGTCCACTGGGGGGTGACCATTCTTTTTGCTGAAGACATACTGACTGTCTAGCCTTCGAGGGATTTGCCTGAGAGCTTCTTTCACATCCCCGTTCATGGGGATGTAACTCATTTCCCCATTCTTCTGATCCAGGAGTTCAATGTGTCCAGTCCGAAAGTTAATTTCTGACCATCTCAACCCCAGGAGTTCACTCTTTCTCAGTCCTGTGTTCACTGCCAAGATTATGAGCGATCCCAGATACATCGAGGCGACACCAATGAGTTTTTCCAATTCTTCCCCATTGAGGTATCGAAGTTTTTGGTTTTTCACCTTGAGCAACTGACCTTGCCCCCTAAAACGAGTCCAGGTTGAATGTTAGGATTTTCGATT
>JAPYTY010000136.1 GCA_029942065.1 Acidobacteriota bacterium
ACACACGACCGGGGGGCCGGATCCAGATCCTTGGCCGAAGGGCCGCTTCCGTCCCCGTTGACCCCATGACATTTTTCACAGTTGGCTCGATAGACCTCCTCACCTCGGGACAGGTCCGGGGCCAGGTTAGGATAAGAGATGACGTTGAGCTGCTCGGAAAGTTTGGGAAGCAGACCCTGGGTGAGGCTTCGAACCTCAGCCCAGTCGCTTTTCTGCTGAATCATCTGGCGGGTCTCCTCGAGACCGGACAGGATCTCCGGATCAGGATCGAGTTGCCGGTATTGCTCCAGCAGCAACCTGCTGAACTCCAGCATTTCCTGGTACTCGAACTCGCTCACAACCTGGCCGGCCTGGACGGCCGCCGCGTAATCCGTTCCCAGATATTGAAGAAGGAAAACGAGCCTCTCGGGTTCAAGACGGTCGGGATCTTCAGAAACCAAAATGTCCGTTGAAGGGGGTCCAACCTCGGGCACCTCACCGGCCGGAACAAACAGGACTGCAACCCCGATAACAATCGGCAAAAAGGTCAGAACCGGGAAAAGTCGGCGAATCAGCCGCATCGCTCTCCACCTCCAATTGAAATTGAATTTCAATTTCAACCGTACCACTTCCACCCCGCCTCCGCAAGGGCGAGCGCGGGTCAGGGGCAAGGCTCCGTTCTTCTTTTCGTGAAACAAGAGGCAGAGCCACACGGCCGGGCGCCCTGCTTGCTTCACAGTCCTTGCTGTGGGCGCACTCAGTGCGCCCCTACAACAGGCTGCAGGATCGTGCCAGATTGGAACGTGAAACGTGGAACGCGCTGGCCGAAGAACAGCGCCCGGTCAGCGGTCAGCGGCCAGCGGACCGATAGCCCACCCGCTCGGCAAGGTCGCTCCATCGGACCCGGTAGCTGTCGAGCAGCAACTGACTGCCGCTGGTGTGGTTTTCACCTTCGCTGTCCTGGTACTGAAAATAGAAAAGAGTATAGGAGTCGGTTCTCGCCAGACCTCCCGTTCGGGTGTATATCACTCGACTCCCGTATTCCCCCAGAAGTTCTTCGGATGGATTGAAAACCGGAAGCCCCTCCAGGCTGGACTCCGGAACGATTCTCACCAGGTTGTTGGTCAGGGGGAAATAGAGTTCCTGTTCGTCCGTTTCAAAAAGCTCATTGAACCTGAATTCACAATCGAGTGTGTTCGGATTCCGGTCCAATCCGGCCAGCACTTCATCCACTTGTTCCCATCTTGCTGTCTGGACAGGCCCCCGGGTCTTTAACTTAATGGGGAGTTTCCTCTCCTGGAGGACCGACAGACAAGGTTGGGATTGGGTCGTGGGAGGGGCGTTCTGACCCAGGATCGGCGTGCCCAGGGTTCCCAGCAGCCACAGGCCTATGACAACCATTCTCCTTTTCCACCCTATCCACTGGTTCAAGGGTCAGGCCTCCTTCACTGCTTCACTCACGCTTCGGGCGTGCCGAATACAATCGGAAATACCCACTCCATCCAGGAAATTGCCAACCAGATGCAACCCGGGAATGGAATCCAGTTGCCGGTTCAGCTGCTCGATTCTGCCATGATGACCCAGACGGTACTGGGGGAGAGCCGTTTGCCAGCGATAAATTTTTCTCGAGATGGGCTCCCGGGTCACAGCGAGAATGGCCTTGAGTTCACTTCTGATCCGATCCACCAGTTCCTCGTCATCGCAGGACATCCACTTTCCGGCCTCCTCTCCCCCGATAAAACAGCGCAGCAAATCATGCCCTTCCGGGCAGCGACCCGGGAACTTGTGATTGACCCAGGTGCAGGCTGACATGATTCTACCCTCACTGGGTGGAACCAAAAAACCGGTGCCAATCCTGCCAGCCAGAACCTCTTGATCGTATCCGAAGGCCACGATCACTGCCGATACATAGGGCACTGCTTGAAGAAGTTGGGCGATCTCGGGAAAAGCGCTCGAAATCAATGGTGCCGAGCTGGAAGCAGGAGTGGCCAAAATCACGGTGTCGAAATCTTCCCTGACTCCCTTGACCTGCACCTGAAACCGCCCCGCCTGCCGGGTCACCTCAGTGACCGGGGCCTCGAGTCTCAATTCCACCCGGTCCGGCAGGGTCTTGACCAACCTCCGGACCAACTCCGCCATTCCCTTATTCAAGGCCACCAGAGATTCCTTTTTCTTTCCGGAACCCTTGGACTTCAAGGGTTCCACCATTTGCAGCAGGGCCTTGGTGAGACTTCCTCGAGTACGCTCCGCCTGATAAAGGTGGGGCAAGGTGCTGCGAATGCTGAGCTGAGCCGGATCCCCTCCGTAAACCCCCACCACCAGGGGTTCAAAAATCTTCCGGGACACTTCTCGGCCCAGCCGGCGGACCACGAAATCCGACACCGACTCATCGTTCTGGCCTGAAGCGGGGACCAAAGGCTCCAGAACCGCCCGCAGACGACCTTTCCAGCTGAGTAACGGTGTTCTTACAAAGGCCGATCGAGTCATGGGAAGCGGGTACAGATCCCCTCCGCAGAGCACATAGGCCTGCCGGTGCCTGGGCGGAGTTCGGACCAGATCCTCTTCCAGCCCCATTTGTTGACAAAGGGCCAGGGCCTCGGGTTTATGAGAAACGAAAGAATCGGGCCCCCCTTCCCAAAGGAATTCCCGGGTGGACTCGGAACGAATCAGTCCCCCAAAACGAGAGGAAGACTCAAGCAATACAATTTCAGCTTCGGAAGGATCCAGGGACTCGGATAGAAAGAAAGCTGTCGCCAGACCGGATATGCCGCCACCCACGATGGCGATACGACCGGGAGACCCATCGTTCCTATCGCCTGGTTCTGTCATGCACCCACGTGACCACGGCCTCGACGTTCTCCACCGGAGTTTGCGGCAAAATACCATGGCCCAGGTTGAAGATGTGACTGGGACACCCTTTGGCATCCTCCAGAACCCTGTCCACTTTTTTCTCCAGACAATCCCGGGGCGCCAGCAAAGCCAACGGGTCGAGATTACCCTGAATCGGGACATCGCCCTCGAAGCCGTCACTCACCTTGCTCATACTGGTTTTCCAGTCGACCCCCATCACGGTGGGTCCGGCCTGATTCATCAAATCCAGGAAGGTGGCGGTACCCGTGCCGAAGTGAATCAAGGGCACCGAGAAGGTCTGGAGGCGATCGAAGATTTCCTTTGAATAGGGTAGAACGTACTGCCGATAATCCTCCGGGTCAAGGCACCCCACCCAGCTGTCGAACAACTGGATCACCTGTGCTCCGGCTTCAATCTGAGCAGACAGATACCTGACGGTCACCTCGACAATCGTTCCCATGAGCTTCTGCCAGGCCGCAGGGTGGGTATACATCATGAGTTTGGTGTGCAGGAAATTCCTGGAGTAACTCCCCTCGATCATGTAGCTGGCCACCGTAAAGGGCGCTCCCGCAAACCCGATCAGGGCCTTCTCAGAATCCAACGAACTGCTCACCAGGCCAATCGCCTCGAACACCGAACGAAGATCCTCCTCCGGATCACCCACGTGGAGCTGGGCCACGTCCTGAGGACTCCGAATGGGCTGTCGGATCTTGGGGCCTTCACCCTTGGTGAAATCAAAATCCACTCCCATGCTCTTGAGCGGCAGCAGGATATCCGCGAAGATGATGGCGGCATCCAGATCAAAACGGCGCATGGGCTGAAGCGTCACTTCCTGGGCAAGTTCCGGATTGGCACAGATCTCCAGAAGAGTATGGTCCTGACGCAGCTTTCTATACTCTTCCATATAGCGGCCTGCCTGCCGCATGAACCAGACCGGGGTACAGTCGACTTCCTCTCCCCGGCAGGCCTTCAAAAAACGCGAGTTGTGTCCCGTCATATGCTTCTTTCATCCTACTGTATTTAGTGCCCTCGTGCCTTACTGCAATACTTGGAGTTGAAAGGAAAATCAGGTCGGTGGGAAAAGGGTGCTACCCTACTAATTTCTCGGCAGCGCAAAGGCTTGAAAAAACGAATCGAGGGTTGACAACCCCTTCTTAATTCCCATACAGTGCTTTTGTGAGTCTTATGGTGGTTTCAAGCAAGTTCGCTGCATGCATCTGTTGTTGTTGCCGACATACTGTGTCCAGGGAGCGATCTGAGCTCATGGTTCTCCATCGTAAGGTATAACCCAAACGATTTAACCGAGACCCGAAAGCCCGCAGGATCGCTCCTGCGGGCTTTTTTTTTGCCTCTTTTAGAGGAGACTGGGATTATGCAATTTTCGGTTCTGTCAGCACCGATCATGCCTCAGATCGATGAGGACGCCCCCACCGAAAAGCTCATCGAATGGACCCTGGAGCAGTATGCCAACCAGCGAATGGTCCTCACCACAGGGTTCGGAATGGAAGGGTGTGCCTTGATCGACCTGTATGCGGCCCATGAACAACCCCTGGACGTGATCTACCTGGATACCGGATTCTTTTTTCCGGAAACCCATCACCTGATCGACGAGTTGAAAGTCCGTTACCCGCACCTGAGTTTCATCAACCGCGGCACTTCGCTGACTCCTGAGCAACAGGCGGCTCAACATGGAGACCAGCTCTGGAAGACGAATCCGGATCTTTGCTGTAAGTTGCGAAAGGTTGACCCGATGCAGGAGGCCCTGGACCATGTGGAGGTGTGGATCACCGCACTGCGGAGAGGCCAGGGCCCCAGCCGAGCCGATCTCCGCGTGGCTGAGTGGAACGACAAATACGAGGTAATCAAGATCAGCCCGTTGGCTAAATGGTCTCGCCAGGAGGTTCGGAATCATGTCAAGGCCAATGGAGTTCCCTACAACGAGCTTCATGACCGGGGTTATCCCAGCGTCGGCTGCACCCATTGCACACAGGCCGTTGCCGGAGTATCACCGGAGGACTATTCTCGAGAGGGCAGATGGGTGGGCACGGAAAAAACCGAGTGCGGATTGCATACCTGAACCAGGGCTCGTCTACCGGGCAAAATCGCCACCACTCCACTGGCCGCTAACACCATTCCGAGATTCGGGGTGCCCCCTCCACAACTCGACCCTTTTAAGTCATGATCGGAGAAAACCCTTACCGCCGCTGGGCCTGCCAAACCGCCACTCAGCCGTCTGGAATTCCGGGCCGGGCCGTGATTCTGGCCGCCCATGGCTCTCGACGGCAAATTCAGGCCGGAACCATCGTCCAGGAACATGCCCGAAGGCTTCAGGCGGATCATGGCTTCCACCAGGTCGCCGTTGCATTCCGGCAGGGTGAACCCTCTTTTTCGAAGGTGATGGACTTCATTACCGGTCCCGAAGTCGTCGTGGTTCCCTTCTTCTCCGCCCCCGGCTACTTCTCTCAAAAGGTACTTCCCCGGGACCTCTCCTCGAATCGGCGCTACTCCCAGCTCCGGGTCGAATTCACCGATCCGGTGGGGACCCATCCTCAAATTCCAGCTCTTGTGGAGAGAAGAACTCGAGAGCTCTTTGATCGGTTTCACCTGACGCCCGAACGGGCCGCTGTGGTGATCGTGGGTCACGGCACCGGCCGGCATTCCGCCAGCGGTTCGAGCACCCTGAAGGTGGCGAACCATCTGAAAGAGTCCGGGCTTTGCACACACGTTCAAGCGGCCTTCCTGGATGACGTTCCTCGACTCGAAGAGGCTTACCAGAATATGTCCCAGGACGAGATAGTGGTCGTCCCTTTTTTCATGGGAGAGAGTTATCATGTCCTCCAGGACATTCCGAGACGCCTGGGGTGGGTGGAGACGGGGAACGCATCGTTCCCCACCGAGGTGACCCGGATGGGGCGGCGGGTGATCGTTGACCGGGCCGTCGGCCTCGATCCGGGACTCACTGCCGTGTTGGCGGAACTGGTCGGTTGCCTGCCCACGGGCAGCAGCGTTAGGATGTCCGAGGGAATGACATGAGAATTGGTACCGGAACCGTCTACCTGGTGGGTGCAGGGCCAGGTGCCCCTGATCTCATTACGGTCAGGGGAATGAAGTTGCTGCTTCGAGCCGACGTCATCGTGTATGACCGTCTTGTCTCTCGAGAGTTGCTCCAGCAGTGCTCGCAACAATCGGAGCTGGTCCACGTGGGCAAGACACCTGGGAAA
>JAPYTY010000137.1 GCA_029942065.1 Acidobacteriota bacterium
TCTCCTATCCTCTTTATATGACCGACCAGCCGGGCGTCAGCGGAATCTTTGATCAGGAGGTGTTCATTCCCTTTTCGTTGCTAATTAATAAAGAGGGTCAGGTACAGGAGGTCTTCGAGGGTTGGAGTGCCCGCTCCCGGAAAAAAATCCTCGAGCTGCTCGAATAAAAGGTAGGGCCTCACGGCAATTTTTTGTAGCGGCCGCTCTGTGAGCGGCCCTCCCAACGTTTCATCTTCAAGCAAGATCTCTCAGGATATGTAGGGGCGTACTGAGTACGCCCACAAGACAACCATTATCGATGGCATCTATAGGGCGCACTTGGTGCGACCCGGCTCGACTCCTCCGGATGCCCTGGGATTTGAGAGGTGCGCTCTTCTTACCATCACCGATCTTGCTGTGGGCGTACTCAGTACGCCGCTACACCAGGTTGCCAGGTATCGTCCCGAAGGGGCGCCCTTCGGTCAGTGGGCAAGCTCTTGTAGCGGCCGCTCTGTGAGCGGCTTCCGGGAATGTGGGAGGCGCCTCAGTGCGCCGATTCTTCCTTTACCACCACAAAACAAAGTCGGAATCGTTTCGGATTTGGGAGTTAAAATTTCGGAGTTACCAGCGGCTGCAACAACCGCAGCGCCGGCCGGGTATTGAATGTTTCCCGATAACGCCGATGCTCTTCATCCCCCGGAAATTGCTGGTGGGCAGGATAGGGATAAGCACTCATTTTATGGAAGGGAAGGGGTTCGACGGTCTGGGAAAGGGCCGTATTGAGATCCCCATCCTTGACCCAGCCGTTGACGTAAACCAGAAAGTCCCGGGTGAAGCCCTGCCGGGGAGGCGCCAGGTCGGTTCCGTTGAACCGGAGTCGGATTTCATCTCCCGATCCCATGATCACGAAGCGGTCATCCACGGTTCCCATCAGTTCCTCCACCGGCCCGTAGCGGGTGTAGTCGCCGGGGGTAGGATTCCACATTGAGACCGGGCTCACCCGGGAATAGTCAAACCATTCGGGCTGCCTGCGCCGGGGATCCACCGTGACAGAGGAAAAACCCCGGAAGCGCAGTTGGGCGTCCTCAAGAGGGATCTCGGTCATGGGGACCGCCGGTTCAGCGGTGTCGAAGGTCATGAAGATCTCATCCCAGTAGAGGCACAGGTTGGTCACGATTCTTACCTCCCGTGACGAGGAGAGGAACCGATCTGTCAGATCCACGACCAGGGTCTTGGGCTTGCCGGCCGGCAAGCCCATATCCTCGATAACGGTCTGCCATTGCCCCTGCTTGTCTTTGACCTGAAGGTAGGGCGGGGTCATGGCTTCTCCCCCTTGATCCATCCGGAAAAAACTGCTGGAGTCTCCCCAGTCCACCCAACCGTTCAGCACCAGCAGGGCCCGATTCCGGATCGCCGCCCGGGAACCAAAATCGAGCTCCAGCGCATGCATCTCGGCGACCCCGGTGGTATCGCGAGCGAACTCGTCCGGATAGCGGGCGTCCAGCTTGACGACCCTCGACCGGACGTCCCGACCCAGTTGGTCTCGTGCCCTGACCGGATAAAGGCGTTCCTTGACGCCGAACAGACGGAAGTCCGGGAAGGGCGGGGACGTGAGCTTGTCGCTTGTGATTATGGTCATCTCCTCCGGGTGATCCACGGCGAACAGCCGGATCTGGTCCAGATAGGCCACTTCACGAAGCTCTTCGGTAATGCGAATTTCGAAAAAATCTCCCTCCCGGGCCAGCGAATCGCCGTCAATCCGAACGTACTCATCATAATCGGTGGCAAAGTACTGATCCTCCGCCACCTGAAAACCCAGGGGCGCTGCCCCCAGCATGTCGGTGATGAACTCGAACTCCTGGCCGTTCCAGCTAAACAGGGTCGGACACGAACCGGAGAGGCGCTCCTTCTCCTCGAAATGGGACGCCCGGCGGGTGGGCTGCCGGGTTTCGTTTTGAATCAGTCCGTTGGGCCAGATAATGCGGACCACATCGATGGTGTCCGAGGGTCCAAGCCCGAAGGACAGTGGAACCCCCCGATAGGTCTTTTTTTGATACCCGGAGCCGGTTCTCACCTCGACCTTGGCGGCGGGGGCGGTGACCAGGTTGCGGACGCCGGTCAGCGAAACCTCCAGCCAGTGGTTCGAGCCCGGGATTTGATTGTGCAGAATGTGGATCTCACCGTCCTGGGTCACCAGGGCCAGATCCACCCGGCCATCCCGGTCAAAATCAGCGCCGACAATACCGGAGACCGCCCCGAGCGGCGTCAACTCCCGGGCGGGACCCAGCTGACCCTGGCCCTGGTTCTGGAAGGCCAGGTTTCCCGCTACCAGGTCGACCACGCCTCGATTGGCCAGATCGACCGCCAGCACCGATTCTGCTGCGGCTCGGCTGAGCACGGTCTCCTCCAGAGTTCCCCGCCGGTTAACCAGCACCGAGATCCGGGAATCACCGACTGCGGCCAGGTCGGTCCATCCGTCATTGTCGAGATCCAGAGCTTCAAGCGACTCGACCCCTGCCGGTGTGTTGGGCAGGGACTCCGCCTGGTACCGGCCGCCCAGCCGGTCCCGGTAAAGAACGAGGGGACGATCCCGGTAGCTGACGACCAGATCGAATACCTCCTTGTCCTTGATCAGGTCATAGACCACGGCATCCAGGGCCTCCCCGGGGAGGAAGGGGAAATCCGGCGTGTGCCGGGCGAATCCGGCATTGCCGTTGTTTCTGAGCAGCACCGACTGGCTGCCCAGTAAAAAAAGATCCAGGTCGTTGTCATGGTCAAAGTCCATCCACAGGGCCTTGCCCCAGTCTCCGGCGGGAAGGGCGGAGGAATACCTTAAAAAGGTTCCCCGGCTGTTGAGATAAAGGAGAGGACCCGAGGCGGTGAGTACGCAAAGATCCGGGAATCCGTCGTTGTTGAAGTCCCCGGCTGCGATGGAGGTCACCTCGCCCAGATCTTCCAGTCCCGAGGGTGCCACCAGCTGCCGGCCGTTTCGGTAGAGTCGCACCTGCCGGTTGGTCCAGGCCAGCAGATCGGGGCGGGCATCGCGGTCGGCATCAATTACCGCCAGCTGCGGATTGCTGCCTTCCAGCCTCTCCCCCAGCCGCGAGTCGCCAAAGTCCAGATCGGCCATCGCCCCGACCGGGGTTGCCGGCTCCAGGGTGTCGAAGATTTCGGCATAAATGCTCCACTCCAGATTCTCCGGAACGGCGGCATTGGCGGTCAGTGTCTTGATTTCTTCAAAGATCTTCAGCTGCTGGGCCGCCTGGTCGGTCTGGCCCCGCATCCGGTAGGCCGTGTAGAGCTGAAAGTGAGGTCCCGCCAGGGCCGAACCCAGCAGGGCGGCCCTTTCGAAGTGTCTCAAGGCGCTCTCGGGATCTCCCGCCAGACGGAACAGAACCCCCAGGTTGTAGTGGGAGACCGGTTCGTCCGGTACCAGCCTGACCATCTGCTCGAACTGTTCCTGGGCGCGATCGTATTGACCCAGTTTTTTGTAGATGATTCCCAGATTGAACCAGCTGTGAGGGATGGCGGGAGCTTCCCTCTGGACCCTTTCCAGCTGGGCAATTCCCTGATCGGTCTGTCCCGCCCGGATCAGGGCCAGGCCGTGGTTTAGCCGTTCGCGGGTCGAATCCGGAGCCAGTTCCAGGGCTATCCTGAACTGCTCGACTGCTTCGATAGAGGTGGTCTGGTTTTCGTAGAAGGCCTTGCCCAGGTTGCGGTGTCGCCACAGTTGGTCGGATATATCCGTCGGGCTCTGATCGGGATGGACCCACAGTGCCGAGAGCACCGCAAAGATCGCCATTACCGCCCCTATCCAAGCCATTCTCGTTTCCTTTCCCAGCCCTGATGATGGGTGGGTTGTGGTCCTTATTGTATCCCATCACCATGGGTACTTCCTGTTCGGGAAAGAGTCGGGATTCCAACAGTTCAAGCCGAAGGGATTGCCACCCATGGATCCGCTTGTTTATTAATAGTAGGATCAATCCGTTCCGGTTCTGGTTTGAATCGTGTAACAGGAGGTGAAAAAAAGTGTCTGTCAATAAAACGTTGATCGGTGTGGCCCTGGTTGCCCTCTTTTGGGTGGGTGTTCTGGTGGGTGTTTTCTGGCCTTCCACGGGCGGTGAGGAAGTTGCTCCGGTTGCTCTGGAGGCGCCGGACTCCGAGTACCAGCCCTGGGATGAAACCCTGGCCCTGACCAGTCCCTTTCCCAGATTCATCTTTCTTCCGCTGAACAATCCCGCCGTGGTTCCCGCAGATATGGCTCCCTTCATGAAGGATGAAGACATCGTCGCGGGCGTGGTGGTGGAGGGGCAGGCCCGAGCCTATCCCCAGTGGGTCCTGGTTGCCTATCATGTGGTCAACGACACCATCGGAAACTCTCCGGTACTTCTGGCTCACTGCGAGATCTGCAGTGGGACCTCCTCCTTTACTCCCATGGTCGATGCCTTTGAGGGCCGAACCATGAGTTTTCAGATTCATGGGATTGCCAAGGGCACCTTCAGCGTCTACGACTATCAGACTCAGACGGTGTGGTCCCCCTTTACCGGCCGCACCATGGAAGGAGCCCTGCATCCCTCCCGGATGGACCGGATCCCTCTGATCGTGGAGCCCTGGGGTAATTGGAAGAAACGCTTTCCCGAAACCGAGGTCCTGCTGGCCTCGCGAAGAATGATCGAGGTGCGCGATCATGGGCGCGGAGACCCCAACACGATCGGGCATGACTTCCTTCCCGACGGTTTTGCCAACGTGGCCAATATGGACGACACTCGCCTGAATCCCAACGAGCTGATCTTTGGCGTGACCAACATTGCTGGAACCCAGTCGATCGTCTTTACGCTGGAATATCTCAAGCAGCAAGAGGGGCTCTTCAAGTACCGATTTGCCGACGAGGACTACCTGCTCAAGCGGATCGGTGATTTTGCGGTGGTGGCCTATCGTTTGAGAAAGAGTGAGGAAGAGAAGGAATTCCACCTGATCAGCGAGGTCCCCTTTCGGGTCGGCGACGGCCAGGGGGGCGTCTGGGATGAACTTGGACATGCCGTCAATGAGGGAGGCGAGGATCTCCTGGTGGCGGATGGCTATTTCACCGAGTGGTACGAATGGGTCAGCGGCTGGCCCGAGTCCCAGATTGCCGATTAGTGGAAATCGGCAGGAGTGTTTTCTATAATCGAACCGATGAGAAACCCCGTGTTCAATAGAAGGAAGGGTTTGCTCTCCCGGGCGGTCCCCGTCGCTTTGCTGGCCGCCACGGTTTTTTGCAGCAGCGCTCCTCCCGAGGAGCAGGCTCCGGCAGTTGAAGCCGACCTTCCGTCGATCACCTGGCAGACTTTTGATTCGGGTCTGTTGGAGCAGGCCCAGCAGGAGGGACGGCCGGTGATCGTTTATTTTCATGCCGACTGGTGCGTTCCCTGCATCGAACTGGATCGCTACACCTTCAGCGACCCCAGCGTCGTTGAATCGGCCGAGTCGTTTATCCGCACCAAGGTGGACTGGACTGAATACGCTTCGGTGGACGCCCAGATGGAGCCCGGTGCCGCCCTGCTCAAGGAGCAGTACACCGTCTATGCCCTCCCCACCATTATTTTCCTGGATGCCGAAGGCAACGAGGCCGCCGACTCGCGTGTCATCGGACACCTGGATCCCGAGGACTTTATCCTTCAGATGGAGCGGGCTTTGCCCGCCGGTTAGTCCCTTTTCGCTGTTCTGGCTTTCTCCCTCTCTTAAAAAAGGCTGAATTTCTCCATTTCCGGGTTTATTTTGACGAAATTTCGTGACCTTGCCCCCTAAAACGAGTCCAGGTGAAATGTTAGGACTTTCGATTTAGGAAGGAGGCAAGAGATGGCAAGCAAGCGGTTCACACCCGAACAGATCATCAGCAAACTAAGAGAAGCAGAGGTGCTGTTGGCCCAGGGAGCAAAGATGGGGGTGGTGTGCAAGCGGATCGCAGTGACGGAGCAGACGTACTACCGGTGGC
>JAPYTY010000138.1 GCA_029942065.1 Acidobacteriota bacterium
GAATAGACTCTTTCTCGGGGAGGTCTGTTACGGGTCCACGATGGCGTACGAGATTTATGATCGAGGGCTCCAATCCGGCCTCGAGTGCCGTGAGTTCGTTCAGGGTCCACTGATACTGGGCATCATGTTCCCGTGCCGTAACGAGAATCACCAGGCCCATGAGCCGGCGCCCGACGCCGCGCTCGAGGGATTCGACTCCCGCCCAATGACGTCTGATCTGTGCCGGTCCGGTTCCTTCGGGCGCGATGGAGCGACTGTAGAGAACGGGCGTTGCCGCGTTGCCGGTCCGGGTTCGGATGTAGGGAAGACGGCTTCTGGAGTCGGAGTGAATGTCGTCGGGAGGAGTGAACGGCACCGGTAAGAACTGCTTCCAGCCAGGCGGCATTTGTGAATTAAAGGCGGTCAACCCAGTGCCGACACTCGTATAGGTCCCCATCAAGCCGACAATGTCGACGAGATTGGTCTCACCGAGGACTCTCAAGGCGCGAGCGTAGGTTTCTGAACTCAACGCGTGCTCGCGGAAGATCTCACGACCGATCTGTATGATGACCGATTCCTTCTCGCCTGCTCCGGTGAGCGGTTGCCCATTCCTGACGACATCAATGACCTGCGGGTCCAGCCCCACCGCGATGCCTGCCAGCTCATGCAGCGACCATTCGAAGGACTGGTCGTTCTCGCGGGCGGTTACCAGGATTGCCAGTTCCGTCAAAGCTCGCCCGAGCGGGGACTCCCACCGCACGGCTACTCCCGAACCATGCAGCCTGATCCCAGCCGCTCCCCGCGGCGCATCAGGCGCGATCAAGGAAAGGCGGTTCCGGGAGTCCGCATGCACATCCGTGGGAAGTGTGTCCTGAGCAGGTGCGGCGAGCGGCACCAGAGAAAAAAGCCCCAGAAGGTAAAGCACCCTTGTGAATAGTGTCGTCATCTTTCTCTTCATGGAGACCCCCTTTACAAAACCACTAAACTTGAAAGGCAAGCGTCAAGACCGTGAAAAATGATCCTTGACCAACCGTCGCCATGCCAAGCAGGCCAGGGGTGCCACCATCGCCACACCTGGACTTCCGCTGGCCGTCCGTGGGGGAACGCTGAGATCGCAAATAGACAAATTCTTGATGTCATGACACTCGAATCTCTCATTGACGACCGAGTTCCTGCGATCTGAGCCAGCCCGACAGGAGCCGCCGGCGTGAGTCACACGTATCGGAGATGCCTCTGGATTTCCAGTGCCCACCTGGTCCAGCCGTCTTAGCATTGGATCGATGTTGCTGATACGGGTCGCCCCCATTTCCCGATAGATCTCCCTGGCGATCAACATCCCTTCCTTGAGGCGTCGTGCATCCCTTGGGTCATTGGTCGAGAACACCGCGCTCCCATCTCGTTGGATGAATCCCCCCAGGGTCCGAGGCCGGTTGTACTGCAGTACGACCTGGTTGGCAATGGAATCCCCTCGGGTCTTCATGAACTGCTTGTGCTCCGACCCGAACTCCGGCGCAAGGTCGCTGAGCGCCATTCGGTCCGGCAGCTCCGGGTCGCTCGAGCCGTCCTTGAAGATCAGCCTGTCGTAGCCCTCCGGGGCGGCATCATCGAAAAAGTAGGAACTCGGCGGCTTTCCGCGATCTCCCTCCTTGACGCGAAACGGGAAATACGCGGGGAATCCTGGAGCGGCCAGTTTCCCATCCACGTGTTGTCCCACATGGGCGTTCTCCACCATCAAGTCGTCTCCCAGCAGGTCCTTTGGACCATAGCCGGACTGGTAGAGAATTCGGGGAGTCCCGTGGACACCTGCGGACAGAAGAACCCTGTCGGCGTTGAATCGAACTCTCCTGTTTTCCTGCGAAGCCCACACACCGGTGGCCAGGAAGTCCGATCCTCGTTTCTCAAGGATCACCTTCTCAACTCTTGTGTTTGCAATGATATCGACCCCCTCCTTCTCCGCAATCGGGATATAGGTCACGAGAGAGCTCATCTTGGAGTCGTATCTGCACATCTGGCCCGGCAAGCATCCCAGGCCGCAATGAATACAATTCCTTCGCGCGTGAGACATTCTCTGAGGAGAGTACCCCAGTTTTATAGCCGCCTCGACAAAAAGTTTTTG
Organism: Acidobacteriota bacterium; assembly: GCA_029942065.1. Lineage (GTDB taxonomy): Bacteria > Acidobacteriota > UBA6911 > RPQK01 > JADFOI01 > JAPYTY01. The sequence continues at coordinate 2,096 of JAPYTY010000138.1, forward strand.
GCCCGGGTCAAGCAGCTCCTCCGGGACTGGATGGGCATTGAACATCTGTTGAACTTCGTTGACCGCATCCTTGAAGTTTTCCGCATTCCAATCCAGGGATGTTTCCCTCTGCCAGTGGAGATAATCGACATCCTGGAGGCGCCAGGCATGGGCGTTGAAATGCATTGAACTCCCCCCCACCAAACGCCCTGTGCCCCAGGGAGTCGAAAAGTGTTTTCTCAGTCTGAAGTTATGAGTCAGATTGGTGAACATCCTTCTGCGCAGCGGATGACCGTATCCGGGCCTCGGATTTCCCTTCAGGTACGGGCCCCACTCAAGAAGCCCCACCTTCAATCGATCACCCGTACCAGGATGGACACCGTTCTCGGCAATACGAGCCGCCAGGATCGAGCCCGCCATACCGGCACCCACGATGAGCAGGTCGTAGTTTTTGGCCTCATCGTCCTGTGTCATGACTTCCTCCATGCTTCAAGTCCATCGGCTGGAGGAGGGGGTAGAATTTGCGAAGACAAATGGCGTCCATTTAACCGACATGCCTCATATTAATTTCGGATATGAGTCCTCAAGCCAACTCGTGATGAATGACCAAAGCCTACCAACCTTCCCAGATTGGACCAAGCATTCTTTCTCGTATTTCGGCTGAAACAGCCTCTGATCTCTTGGTTTTTCAGATGCTTTTCGTCAAAAACCTGATCAAGTGGAGACACCTCTGCAGCCGCTTGATCAAAAGCACCTTGCGCTAGTCCGCATTTCTCACACCCCCTCTACTGCATCGGCACTCGCCTTCATCTGAGCAAATCGAAGCATCCTGTCGGGCGCGCCATTCTAACTTTCTAAAAATCAACCAGCAATCAGATTACCGACACTGAGTGAAAGGGCTGAATTTTGGAAAAGTCCAAGCTTTTCCCAAAGAAAAAAGTAGAAAAGCAAATCAGACCAGGTCTACTGCAGGGGTTGAGTCCGACCGCGCTTCAGAAGGAGCCCGCTGCCCGGTTGGGCGGTAATCTGCCCGCTGTCGGAAACGATTTCTCCCCGCCGGATGGTTATCTGAGGCCACCCGATGACCTCGCGACCCTCGTAGGGTGACCAATCGCAGCGGGAGTGCAGGTCGGCAGCACGCACCCTCCGCCTCTGGGTAGGATTCCACAGCGCCAGGTCGGCGTCAGAACCCACTGCGATGGTGCCTTTGGTGGGAAAAAGACCGAAAAGACGGGCCGGCAGAGTGGAGCTGAGGGCCACGAAACGCTCCAGCGAAATTCTGCCGCCGACAACACCTTCTGAATGCAGCATGGGATACATCACCTCCAGGTTACTGAAACCGGGACGCAGCGTTTTCAGGGTCAAATCGGGTTGGTTTTTTTCGTCGCGCATCAAAGCGCTGTGATCACTTCCCAGGGTGTCGATGTCCCCATCGGTAAGGCCACGCCACATCGCTTCCACATCCTGAGCAGTGCGAAGCGGAGGCGAAGCAATATAGAGTCCCGGGTCTGCTCCAGCGTACAGATCTTCTGTCATATGCAGATAGGTGGGGCGTGTCTCCACGTAAACGGGAAGGCCTCGTGCACGAGCCTCCCGGCAGGCGTCCAGCCCCCGAGCGGAGGATAGATGGACTACATAAATGGGCGCGCCGGTATGTTCGCACAGAGCGACGGCCCGCTGTACCGCCACGACTTCAGCCAGAACAGGCCGGCTCTCAGCCCAGTAGCGAGCCGAAGTTCGACCGGCTGCCATCAGAGCGTCGGTGGTATCGGTGACGATCGGGTGATCTTCGCAATGAATCAGCGTCATAGCCCCCGCCTCGCCCGCGCTTCGGATCAAGTTGAGAAAATCCATCCCTCGCTGATCGAAGCCCGGAAACATCATCAGCACCTTCATGCTGGTGTGGCCGGCAGCAAACAGATCCGCCAGGTGACGGGGTGCGCTGTCAGCAAACTTTATCAGTCCCGGCTGCACCATGATATCGGCGATGGCCTGCTGATCAATCAGCGAAGAAACCCGGCTTACCGCGTCTACCACGGTTTCACCCGTGCGGGGAAAGGTCATGGGCCCCGATGGTGGTGATCCCACCGGCCAGGGCGGTCTCTGACCCACTGGCCAGGTCGTCAGCGCCGCCCGGTAGATGGGTGTGGGGATCGGATTCCTCCCGGAAGAACCAGCATGCCACGGGCATCCACCACCTGTTCCTCCCCGGAGGACAGGGGAGCCAGGTTGGGTCCGATCTGCTCGATTTTTCCTGCTCGTGAGCGAACGTCGGCAAGATACTGTCTCTCGGAGGTCACGATCAGGCCGCCCTGAATCAGCAGGGATCCCGCCGCTACTGTTTGTGCGAATGCAGCCCTGGAACTTGTTCCCAGGAGTAGAGTTGCCAGGGAAGCCCTCTTGAGAAATTCCCGACGCACCAGCGGCTCCAGTGGGTATTGCCGAAGAATTTCATGGTTCATGGTGCTCCCTCTTCTACACCTGGCTGTGTTGGCGGTTCTGAATTCCGTCCGGTTACCGACCTTCCCACTCAAGTAGCAAATCGAAAAAGCTGACTGCAGATTATAGGAGCGTCGCCGGACAAAACCAAGCGACAAAGTGTCCTTAGCCAGGCCCTGAAATTGTGAGGAGTCATTCCACCTGAAAGATCAAACTACAGGGGGTTGGAGGCAATTCTGTCGGCCTCGTGGCCAGCTAGCCCGGAAAGATCGATAACCCGACCAGAATTGAACTCTTCACGGCCCCCGGTGGAGCAGGCCCAGGTGGCGGTCCAGCAGGATCAGAATTCGGAAAGAGCCCCCGTCGGCCTGAAAGTTCAAGCTAACGGGGACTCCGACTCTGTATTTTTGGGGAGTGGCTTAATCCTCTTTCGAAATAATAGACCCGCTGACCCAGGTCACGGACTCGTTCGCCTCTGCGATAATCGTTTCCACCCGCTCCAGGTCGATGTTGAATTGCTCGCCCACTCCGGTCATGTTCCACTCCTGGGCCAGGCTATCGTTCAGGGAGATCACCTGACCTCCCACCATGGTCATAAGCGACTGGATCCTGAGGATATCGTCGACCGGGACGGTGAAGTAATCCTTGTTCAAGATAACCAGATCCGCCCACTTTCCTTCCTCCAGCGTTCCCAGCTGGTCGGACTTCGTCACGTAGCGGCCGGCCCATGAGGTGTACAGCTTGAGTGCTCGAACGCGATCGATGCTTTCCTCGGGAGCCCAGAGGTACCCTCGAAACGCTCTCCTCATCAACAGCCACTCCGAATGGAAGGGACCAGGTCCGCCGGTGTTCTGGCCCACCACGTTGATACCTGACTCGATCCAGGTCTTGAAAGGCAGCATGTACTTGCGAAGATGCTCGGGATCGTTGTACTCCCCGTAATCCTCGATCAGGGCCTCGAAGGTCCTCATGTAATTGGGGTCGCAGCTGATCATGAGGTTGTATTTCTTGATCATTTCGAGGATGTCCGCTCCCTTGCCGATCTGATCACAGTGCTCGATGGTGAACATACCGTTTCGGATATCCGCCATCGAAATATCGGTACCCTCCATCGCCTCATCGATCATCTGGGTGAAGCGTCGCGTGCTTTCAACGCCCACGGAATGGACGCCCTTGAGCCGCCAGCCGGCCCGGAGAGCATTCTTCAGTGTATCCCAGTGGAGATCGCCTGATTTGGGGCAGGTCTCCCGGGCCTTGATATGAGGCGGCGCAACGATGTCATCCCCCAGACAGGCTTCCGGGACATGGGAATCCCAGCGCTCGGAGCCCACGCCGTCAAACCACAGATAGTCGTCCCCGATGCCCTGGAGCACCCCCGTTTTGCGGTAGAGCTGGCGGGTCTCGATGGGGTTGGAGGGTCTTCGGTGAACCTCGTAG
>JAPYTY010000139.1 GCA_029942065.1 Acidobacteriota bacterium
TGAAAAGCACGCTGGACCGAAGAGAGTTTTTAACCCGAACGGGATTGACGCTGGCAGTCGTCGCGGCACCTTCCGGATTGGAAGTCCTGGCCATGGGCAAAGCGGACGATTCATCGGACACCTTCTCTCCCACGGCCTGGTACACCATTTCCCCCGACAACAGCATCACGGTGATGGCATCCAAGGTGGAGATGGGTCAGGGGACTCATACCGCCCTGGCCATGCTGGTAGCCGAAGAACTGGAAGCCGACTGGAGTCAGGTTCGAACCGAACAATCCCCGGTCCTCCAGGAATACTACGACCCTCCCCGCAAGACCGGCATGGTGACGGCTGGAAGCGGCAGTATCCGAGGAATGTATGAGCACTTGAGAATAGCCGGTGCGGCCGGTCGGGAGATGCTGGTTCAGGCGGCCGCCACCCGGTGGAAAGTGCCCGCCGGCGAGTGTGAGGCCAGCCAGAGCCAGGTCCACCACGGCTTCAGTGGCCGGAGTCTCAGCTACGGAGAGCTGGTTGAGGAGGCCTCACAGCTTGCGGTACCGGAACAGCCCCGCCTCAAGGAGAAAAGTGAGTTCAAGCTTCTCCGCACTCCGGTTCAGCGGCTGGATCTCCCGGACAAGATCAATGGAAAGGCCAAGTTCGGGATTGATTCCTTCGTCCCGGGAATGGTGTACGGCGCGATTGCCCGTCCTCCCGCCTACGGTGCCCAGGTGGTGTCCTACGACGAGGCGGCAGCCAAGGAGGTCCCGGGCGTGCAAAACGTGGTCAAGATCGACCGGGGAGTGGCCGTCTGTGCCGACACACTGGATGCTGCCTGGAAAGGGAAAAAGGCTCTCGATGCTCGATGGGATAAGGGAGTTCGTCCGGATCTGAACACCCAATCCATGGAACAGAATTTGACGGCTCGACTCGATCAACCGGGTGTTTCGGCACGCAGCGACGGTGACGTCGCGGCAGCCCTCGAGCAGGCCGACAAACGACTCGAGGTGGAATACTTCCTTCCCTACCTCTCCCACGCCAACATGGAACCCATGAACTCCACCGCGGATGTGCGTGAAGATGGATGTGACCTCTGGTCTCCCACACAGGCCCAGACTCGGGCCCTGGAAGCCGTCCAGAAAATCACCGGTCTGGAGACCGATCAGATCCACGTTCACCCCACCTATGTGGGTTGCGGACTGGGCCGCCGGGCTCAGACCGACTACGACCGGGAGGTAACCGAGATCAGCAAGGCCGTGGGACGGCCCGTCAAATTAATCTGGAGCCGGGAAGAAGACATGCAGCACGGCCTTTACCGTCCTGCCAACTTCCACCGGATCGCCGGAGCCCTGGATGGCCAGGGCCGAGTAACCGCCTGGTCTCACAAGGTGGCGGCCGGTTCCTTCTTCACCTTTCCCAATAATCCCGATATCGACGTGGCCGCCGTATCCGGATTGAGGGATCTGCAGTACGGGGTTCCCAACGTTTCGGTTGATTACATGAAGCCGGATCTGCCGATCCCCGTGACCTTCTGGCGATCGGTTGGTAATTCCCACAACGGCTTCACGGTGGAGAGCTTCATGGACGAACTGGCCCATGCGGCCGGCAAGGATCCCGTGGAATTCCGACTCGAACACCTCAAACATGACCGCCGGTCGGTCCGGGTCCTCGAGATGGTGGCCGAGAAGGCAGGCTGGGGAACCCCCTTGAAAGAAGGCCAGGCCCGCGGCGTTGCCGTCTTCACCGCTTTCAGAAGCTACACGGCTCAGATAGCTGAAGTTTCCGTGGATGAGAAAACGGGGAAGATCAAGGTCCACCGAGTGGTGTGTGCCATCGATTGCGGACCCTATGTCAACTCGGATACCGTCGCCGCCCAGATGATGGGTGCCGTCACCATGGGACTCAGCGCCGCCTTCAAGGAGCAGATCGAATTTGCCGATGGTGGCGTCAAGTCGGCCAACTTTGCAGATTACAACCTGCTGCGAATGAGCGAGGCTCCGGAGGTGGAAACCCACATCGTCGACAGCGATGACCCCATTGGCGGCGTCGGTGAACCGGGACTGCCACCCACTGCACCGGCCGTGGCCAACGCCGTCTTCGCGGCTACAGGAGTTCGCATCCGAAGGCTGCCCATGACGCCTGAAAGCGTCCTGGAGGAGTTGAAGAGGAGCTGAAAAGGGAACGCCGTGTAGCGGCCCTCGGGAGGTTTCACCACAGAGGCACAGAAAAGATATTTTTTTCTAGTCTTGTCTCTCCAATCGTAGACAACTCCGTAGGGGCGCACGGCCGTGCGCCCTTCTTAACCCCACAAACCTTGCTGCGGGCGCACGCAGTGCGCCCCTACAACAGGCTGCAAGATCGTGCCAAATGGAATCGTGGAACGTGGAACGCGCTGGTCGAAGGCCAGCGCCCGGCCTCTAGCCGTGAACCGTTTTGACTTTTTCGCCGGCCGCTCTTCTGAGAGCAACCTCAACAGCTCGACGCAAAAGCACGCCTATTAAATGACGCTTGTATTCCACCGAGCCCCGGATATCTGAAAACGGATCACATTCAGCTGAAGCTGCCGATGCCGCTTCTTTGAGAAGATCATCGGAGATCGGCTGATTGCTCAGCAATGCCTCGGCCTTCTCTGCACGTAGGGCGGTCACGCCCACAGCGCCCATGGCAATCACGATATCGCCGCAGTTGCCTTTCTGGTCCAGTGTCAACTGAACCCCGATGCTGGCCACCGCAAAGTCGCCTGCCCGGCGTTCGAACTTGAGATAGGCTCCCCCACTTCCCTGCGGGGGAATGGGCACCAGGATCTCGGTGATCACCTGGTCGCCTCCCAGAGACGTCGACCAGGCGTCGACCATCAGTTCACCCATTCCAAGCGTGGCTTTCCCGCTGGAACTGACGGTATTGATCCGTGCCCCGAGCGCCAAAAGCGCAGGTGCCAGATCTCCGGCGGGATCGGCATGGGCCAGGCTTCCGGCTAGGGTACCCAGATTGCGAACCTGCACATCGGCCACCACCGTGACGGCGTCATGGAGTAGCGGAAGCTTGGACTGGACCAGTTCCGATTCCTCGATCTCGGCGTGACGGGTCAGCGCCCCGATGGAGACTTCGTTTCTCTGCTCGGAAATGCCCGACAGGTCCTGAAGTTTATCCAGATCAATCAAATACTTGGGACTGGCCAGTCTCAACTTCATGAGCGGGATCAGGCTCTGGCCGCCCGCCAGAACCCTTGCATCCTCGCCGTACCTGGTCAGCAATTCAATCACTCCCTCGAGCGTGTCCGGGCAAAAGTAATCAAATTTCTGCGGATACATGAGGATCTCCTTGTCTCAACGAGTGCATTCGGCACATTTTTACCAGCTACCCTCGAAGGAGTAAAGGATTGGGGCAGGAGCAGCGGGCCTGTCGCGCTTTGATCGGTCCAAGAAAATGTTCGTGGAGTACCCGATTCCCACACCACGGGCTGAGATTCGCAAGATGGCCGCCGATCCGGAAAGAGGTGTCTGGCTTGCCCAGTCCCATACCGACGTCATCGGCCACATCCACGTGAAGCGGTAGCGCAAGAGCGCTCGTGCTTTCGTGCGGTCGTGCTTTCGCTCTTCGGAGCGAGGTTTTCCAGGTGAGTGTAGGGGCGCACTGAGTGCGCCCACAGCAAGATCGTTGTAGCGGCCGCTCTGTGAGCGGCCCTCCGGATTCGGCGCACTGAGGCGCCTCCCACATTCCGGAATCATGAATTCCCTGGACAAATAGTGAGCCCGAGAGGTACAAGTCAGGTGAAATCTTCAAGTCTATGAACACAATGAATCTTCCCAACAAGATCACCATCGTGGAAGTGGGTCCCCGGGACGGCTTTCAAATGGAAACGGTCTTTATTCCCACCGAAAAAAAGGTAGAGATCATCAATGCCATCTCCAGAACCGGTGTCCGGATCGTCGAGACCACCTCATTCGTCAATCCCCGGGTGATCCCCCAGATGGCGGATGCAGCCGAGGTGATGAATGGCATCGACCGCGCTCCCGGTGTGCGCTACACCGCCCTGATCCCGAATTTGAAGGGCGCCGAAAGGGCCCTCGAGTCCGAGTTGGACGGCCTGCGCCTGGTGGTGTGTGTCAGTGAGAGCTATAACCAGAAGAATGTGGGAAAAAGCGTGGAGGAATCCCTGCTGGAGCTGGAAGGGGTATTGAAACTGGCCGAGCAAAAGAGCACGCCCGTTGATGTGGCGATCGGCCTCAGCTTCGGCTGTCCACTGGAAGGTCCTGTTTCACCCCGGAAGGTTCTCAGCCTGGTGGAACGACTCGTCGATAAGGGCTTTGAAGAAGTAACGATTGCGGACACCGTAGGCGTCGCCAATCCTCAGCAGGTCGGGGAGATGATGCGACAACTCCTGGCCCGATTCCCCTCCGTTGTCTTTGCCCTGCACTTCCACGACACCCGCGGACTGGGTCTGGCCAACGTGCTGGCAGGCCTCGAGGAGGGGGTGACCCACTTTGACTCCTCGATCGGGGGCATGGGGGGATGTCCCGTCAATCCAGGAGCGACCGGCAACATCGCCACCGAAGATCTGGTGAACATGCTCAATGAGATGGGCCTGGAGACGGGTGTGGATACGGACAAGGTCATGACCTGCTCGCGCATCGTTCAGGATTTTCTGGGTCGGTCCCTGCCCAGTCATGTTCTCCAGGCCGGAACGCGGGCTCAGCTTTACCAGAAGAGCGGCCCCGCCTCGATTTAGAGAAACAAGCGCCTCTTCCCGGATAACAATGATCAAACACATCCATCATATCGACTACGTGGTTCGAGATTTCGACAAGGCGGTGGCCGCCTACCAGAAGATCTTCCAGTTCGAGATGGAACCGAAAAGGCGATTTGATAAACGGGGAATCGAGCTGGCATGGTTTTCTGTGGATGGGATTCGGATCATCCTGGTCTCTCCCACCCGTGAGGACAGTCCGGTCCAGAAATTTCTTGATGAGCACGGCGAGGGTTTCTTCCACATCGCCTATGAGGTCGACGATCTCGATGCAGCCACGACTCACCTCAAACACAACGCCATCTCAATGGTGAGCGATCAGAAAAGGAGTGGCATGGAAGGCTGGGATATCATTGATCTGGATTTGAATGAGACCTTCGGGGTCTTCACCCAGTTGATCGAGAAGTGCCAACCGGATCGGACGGATTAAGGATTTTCGACTCGAAATACGGAATTCGATGCGCCGAATTGGGGAATACTTAAGCGAGTTCAGCCGAAAGTACACTCCCGACTCGTTTGTCTTCGCCCTGCTCTTGACGGTTTTGGTCTACGGGCTCGCCCTAATCTTTACCGATCACGGCCCCTTTCAACTGATCCAAGACTGGTATGGGGGATTCTGGAATCTTCTGGCCTTCGCCATGCAGATGGTCCTGATCCTGGTCACCGGTTATGCCCTGGCCAGCGCTCCGGTGATCGAGCGGCTCATGACCCGTCTGGCCGGCACGCCCGGCAGCGGGGCCCAGGGAGTTGTCCTGGTGGGGCTGGTGGCAGGTCTGCTGGGATGTCTAAACTGGGGTCTGTCTCTGATCGCCGGCGCCTTGCTGGCACGCAAAGTCGCCATCTCGGCACGAGCCCGGGGCATCCGGGTCCACTACCCGCTGCTAGCAGCCGCCGGGTATCTGGGCCAGCTGGTGTGGCACGGAGGGCTTTCCGGATCAGCCCCTCTTTTAGTGAACACCCGTGGCCATTTTCTGGAACAGAGCATCGGCATTGTTCCCCTGTCGGAAACCATCTTCCGCCCCTTCAGTCTGGTGGTCACTCTCGGCATCCTCGTCATCGCTCCCCTGGTTTTAATGAGCATGCATCCCGGGCAGGAGGAAGTCGAGGAGATGGATCCGGAGGAACCAGTCCAGGCGGCAGTGCCGCCAGTCCAGGGATCTGACCTCAAGAACAGGCTGGGAAACAGCCGGGTACTGGTGGGAATCATCGGTCTGGCC
>JAPYTY010000140.1 GCA_029942065.1 Acidobacteriota bacterium
AATCGAGCCCCCACCACCAGGGTGGGATCCACTCCCGCCTCGAGAAGACACAGGCCAAGCATGGCCGTGGTGGTGGTTTTTCCGTGGGTGCCCGCCACGCTGATCCCTTTTTCGGCACCCATCAACTCCGCCAGAAGCTCGCCTCGCGAGAGAATGGGCAAGCCCAGGCTCCGAGCTTTGGCCAACTCGGAATTTTCCGGAGACACGGCACTCGAAAAGATGACTACATCCACGCCGTCGAGATTGGCGGCAGCATGACCGCTGAAGATTTCGGCTCCCAGACATTCCAGTCTTTCGAGCAACTGACTCTTCTGCAGATCCGATCCGGACACCCGGTAGCCGCTAGCAAGCAGAATTTCCGCCAATCCACTCATGCCGATGCCGCCGACACCCACAAAGTGAACCTTCTGTGAATCGTTCAATCTCATCGGGTTATTCTGGCCTCGATCACTTCCTCCATGAGTCCAACGATTTTCCGGCGACTGTCCCGCTCGCCCAGCCCGCTGCTGGCCTGTGCCATTTGACGCAGACGATCCGGTTCACCGGCCAGTTCGACCAGGACCCGGGCCAGTTCCCGGCCAGTCGTCTCATTCTGCTCCAGTACCACCGCGGCCCGCCTTTCCACGAAGACGGCGGCATTTTTACGCTGGTGATCATCGGCCGCCTGGGGCAGCGGAACCAGAACGGCCGGTCTTCCTGCGGCTGCAATCTCGGCAACCGTGGAAGCTCCGGCTCGGGAGAGAACCAGATCACAGCCCTCCATGCAGGCCGGCATGTCCTGAATAAAATCCAGGACTTCAGCCTCCACCCCCGCCTGGGTGTACTTCTCCTGAATGGACCGGTGGTCGTCCGGGCCGGTCTGATGAACGACGACGAACTGGTCAGAGGGTAAAAACGGCAGGGCATCACAGACCAACTGGTTGATGGGACGACTCCCCTGGCTGCCGCCAAAAACTAGCAGCCGCAGCCGTTTGCTCCTCATGATATCGGAGCCGACCTCGAAGAACTCCCGCCGCACAGGGATTCCGGTGAGTCGCGCCTTCTTCCCGAACCACTCGGCAGTCTCCTCAAAAGCCACGGCTACCCCATCCACCCAGCCTTTCAGGATTCGATTGGTGAACCCCGGGTAAACATTGGGCTCGATCAGGATCGAAGGGCAGCCCAGGCCCTTCCCCGCCATCATGACCGGACCCGAGGAGTATCCCCCCAGTCCCACGATGATGGAAGGCACGAAGCTCCGCACGATCCTTCGGGAGGCCCTCAGGCTTCCGGGAAGCTGCACCAGTGTGCGAATCATCTTGGATAATCCAACCCCCTTCAGGCCCCCGATCTTGATGGTCTGGAGCGGGAAAGACAGTGCCGGCAGGATCTTTTTCTCGAGGCCTTTCTCGACCCCCACAAAGAGCACCTCGATTTGAGGGTCCCGGCGTTTCAATTCTTCAGCCAGCGCGACCGCCATGAAGATATGGCCCCCGGTCCCTCCTCCGGCAAAAAGAACCCGCTCAAGCATCATCAGTGGTAGCCCGCACTTCTCACACCCCTTTACTGTACCGCCCACCGCCTTCACCCGAGGAACCGAAGAACGATCCGTCCTTGCTTTGCGAGTCCGGGGTCACCCAGCCCGAACCCTGTCGTGAGATATTCAACAGAATGCCCACTGCCGCCATGGTGATGATCATGGATGAACCACCGACCGAGACAAAGGGGAGAGGAAGTCCCTTGGTAGGCAAAAGACTGGTCACCATACTCATGTTGATAAAAGCCTGAAAAACAATCATGCACACGATTCCCAACCCCAGGTATGTCCCGAACGGAGTGTCCGCGCGCATGGCAATGCGTGCTCCCCTCCAGAAAAGCAGTGAGAAAAGGACGATCATGGCCACAGACCCAAGGAAGCCCAACTCCTCCCCCACCACCGCATAAATGAAATCCGTGTGAGGTTCCGGCAGGAAGAACAGCTTTTGCGTCCCCTGGGCGTAACCCAGGCCGTTCCAGCCTCCAGATCCCACCGCAATCAGACTTTGACGGATCTGATAGCCGATTCCGTAAGGGTCTTTCTCGGGATCAATGAAAGCCAGAATGCGATTGAGTCGGTAGGGGACCCGAACCACCAGAAAATAAAGCGCCGGCAGGGAGATCAACATCAATCCCAACAAATAGCGATAACGTAAGCCTCCCAGGAACAGGAGCAGGCTTGCGGATAATGCAATGCTGGCGGCGGTGCCCAGATCAGGCTCAGCCAGCACCAGCAGGATCACGGCTCCTACCACGATCAGGTAGGGCACCAGACCCCGCCAGAAAAAATGAAACTGCTTCTGGCGAGTCACCAGGTAAAATGCCGTGAACAGCACCACTGCCAGCTTGGCCAGCTCCGAGGGCTGAAAACTGGCGGGACCCAAACGGATCCAGCGATGAACGCCACTTGCAATGGGCGTAAACAGGATGTACACCAGAAGCGCTCCACTCCCTAACAGAGTGCAGTAGACCACCTCGGCCCGGCGGTAAAAGTGGTAGTCGATTCTCATGGTCACCATCAGGGCCAGAAGGCCTACGATGACCAGCACCAGCTGGCGAGTGAATATCCGGCTCTGAGACCCGTGCAATTCACCCGAGACCACCGTGGAGGCACTGAAAACCATGATCAGGCCAAAGCCCACCAGGGCCAGTACCACTGCAATCAACCCCTGATCATATGGAATTTTGTTTCCCATCTTTTCGTCTCCAGCAGTCCCGTCAATTCAGTGCCGGGCGCAAACCTTTGCGCCCCTACACATCTTTCAGGGCTTGAACCGCCTCCTTGAACACTCGCCCCCGGTCTTCGAAATCCTCGAACATGTCAAAACTGGCACAGCCCGGGGACAACACCACCACATCGCCCGAAACAGCGTGTTCGTATGCCATCTGGACGGCCTGCCCCATTTCCCGGGCTCGAATCGTGGGGACATCCTCCCCCAGAGCAGCTTCGATCCTGTCGCCGGCAGCACCCAGCAAAATCAGCCGTTTCACCTTCTGGTTCATCAGGGGAGCCAGGGCGCTGAAATCTGCTCCCTTGTCCAGACCTCCCATGATCAGGACCAGCGGTTCGCTAAAGGCCCTCAGAGCCTGCAGCGTGGACTGGATGTTGGTGGCCTTGGAGTCGTTGTAAAAACCCACACCCCCCAGGTTCAGGACGGGTTCCAAACGGTGTTCCACCCCTGCAAAGTCACGAAAAGTCTCAGCCATGGCCTCCTGGTCGACACCGCAAAGAAATCCGGCCGCAGTGGCTGCCAGGACATTCTCCAGATTGTGGCTCCCCCGAAGCCGTATCTCACCGGCCGCCATGAGGTCAATTTTCTCACCTTTCCAGGCAATTTTAATCCTCTGGTCGTGAAGAAACACTCCCTGCCGAAGGACCTGTGTGCGGCTGAAAAGAACGGTCATGGCACGGCGGTCGGCCACCATCTTCAGGGTGTGAGGGTCATCCGCGTTCAGGACAGCATACTGCCCCCCTGACTGATTGAGAAAAATCTGCTTTTTCGCACTGAGATAGTCATTGAAGTCCCGATAACGATCCTGGTGATCGGGACTGACATTGAGAATCATCGCGACATCACATCTGAATTGTTCGATGTTCTCCAATTGGAAAGAGGAGAGTTCCACCACATAGGTGGTCGAAGGTGGAGCGGATCCGGTTGAAGGGTTAAGACTCTGAATCAGGGGAGCCCCGATATTTCCCGCCACCACACAATCCAGGCCGGCGGTTTCAAATATTTTGCCGATCAAGGTGGCGGTGGTGGTTTTTCCGTTGGACCCGGTCACCCCGATAAGACGACCTTTGAGAAAACGATAGGCCAGTTCCACTTCGCTGTAGACCGGGATGTTTCTGGTTCTGGCTTCCAGCAATTCCGGCAGATCGGAAGGCACACCCGGACTGAGGATGATGAAGTCGGAACGCAAAAAATCCTCCCGACAATGGTTCCCTAAAGACAGCTGGGCGGGCTTCGCCAGCTGGGCGATAGAGCCCTCCAATTCCTGTGGAGTCTTGCGATCCGTGATGGTGACCTGAGCGCCTCGCTTCAGCAGGAAGTTGGCGGCGGAGAGTCCGCTGCGGGCCAATCCAACCACCAGAACGTTTTTTCCCTCCACTTGCATCCTCAATTTACCGCAGCTTCAAGGTGGTCAGGCTAAACAGGGCAAAAACCAGTCCCAGAATCCAGAAGCGCACCACCACCTTGGTTTCCTTCCAACCCTTCAGCTCGAAATGATGGTGGATTGGAGCCATAAGGAGGACCCTCCTGCCCCATACCTTGAAAGACACCACCTGAACAATCACCGAGAGTGCCTCGACCACGAAAATCCCCCCGATGAAAAGCAACAGAAGCTCCTGCTTGATCAGGACAGCCACCGTTCCAATCGCCCCTCCCAGGGACATGGATCCCACATCGCCCATGAAAATCTGCGCCGGAAAGCTGTTGTACCAGAGAAATCCCAGGGCGGCGCCCACCATGGCACCGCAGAAAATAGTCAACTCGCTGGCATAGGTGTTCTTGATGAGATCCAGGTAAGCGGCGAAATCGGCATGACCAGTCACATAGGTGAGGACGGTCAGTGCCGAGGCTGCGATAATGACCAGCCCGGATGCCAGACCATCCAGACCGTCCGTCAGATTCACGGCATTGCTGCTGCCGATGATGACCAGCAGGGTAAAGAGAATTAACGGTATGAAAGTCGACGCACCCAGGATCACGAGATCCATATCAGGAGTGAACCTTTTAAAAAAAGGAACACTCAGAGACCCTGAGTACAGGTTAATGCCCTTCAAGGCGATCAAGGTCAAGGCAACTCCCAGTCCGATCAGAGCCTGCAGAACCAGCTTCTGGACGACCCGCAGTCCCAGCGACCTTTGGTTGACGACCTTCAAATAGTCATCGATAAAGCCCACCAGGGCGAAAAGAAGCATCGACACCAGGGCCACCCAGACATAGAGGTTGGTGAGATCCGCCCAGAGAAGCGTGGGAATGATGACACTGATTACGATGAGCACCCCTCCCATGGTGGGAGTGCCCACCTTACCATGGTGATTCTCGGGGGCCTCTTCCTGAATGTATTGACCGATCTGAAATTGACGCAGCTTGGCAATGACCCAGGGACCCAGCAGCAGGCTGATCATCAGAGCAGTCAAGGAGGCATAGGCGGTACGGAAGGTGATGTAGCGCACCACGTTGAGAACCGCGTACTCATCAAAAAAAGGATAAACCAGGTGATAGATCAACTCTCACCCCTCTCCTCGAGTCTGCGTACGACTCGATCCATACCGACCCCGCGTGAACCCTTCACCAGAAGAAATTCACCGGGAGCCAGATGCTCGATCAGGAAATCAGCGGCCTCCTGAGAGCTTTCAAAGTGGCTGTTTTTCTCTGCCGGAAAGCCCTTCTCCCGGGCTCCCTGATCGATATAGCTTCCTCCTTCACCCACCGTCACCAGATAATCCGCACTACTGCGAGCAACGGAATGACCTGCTTGACGATGGAGTTCGGCAGCCTGCGGCCCCAATTCGAGCATTTCTCCCAGGGCCAGAATTTTGCGCCGAAACCCCCCCAGTTCTCCCACCGTTTCCAAAACCGTATTCAGAGCCAGGGGACTGGAGTTGTAAGAATCATCCCAGACGGTTATGGGATCCTCAGTTCCCCGGCTGAAACGAAGGATCCGGCCTCGCATGGAGGGAACCTTCAATCGGGAGATCCCCTCGAGGATTTTTTCAGAGGAAAGACCAAAGCGGGTGGCTACCGCAACTGCCGAAGCGATGTTGTAGAGAAAATGCCTGCCCACAAAAGAAGCGGTCGCACGAATCCGTTCCTCCTCGAGTTCGATGTCAAAGCTCATCTCGCCGAGATCCATGAACCGGTAATTTGAAATCCTGACGTCAGCCGGGTGGTCGAGGCTGAAGG
>JAPYTY010000141.1 GCA_029942065.1 Acidobacteriota bacterium
AGGTGGGCAGCCGGATCCTGGAACTGGAGCCGGTTTTGGAGAGAGATTTCGAATTTATCGCGTCACGGGTTGGCGGGCTGAATCTGGCTGTTGAAAACGGAAAACAGATGGTCTTGCAGGCCGGTTTCCGGGAAGGACATGGAGTGATACTTCGAACCGGAAGCGAAGAGGCTGCGGAACTCGAGGGCGAGTTCCCGGATCTGGACCTGATACCCCCGGTGCTGCTTCTGGAACCCCGGCCCTTGCTGCCGGCTTCCCGTTCCCATTTGCCGGACCCGGTGATGGTGCAGATCAAGGGACTGGTGATGCGTTCGGGAGGACTGTCAAATCCAAGGGTGGTCGAGGGGATCGACCCCGAGCTGGATCGACGAGCCCTGGCGACAGTGGAGAACTCCTGGAGTTTTCTGCCGGCCATCTCCAAGGGTGCGGTGGTGGATACGGAACTGACGCTCAACGTGGTTTTCCGACGGGAGTGATTCACCACAAAGGCACAAAGACACAGAGAAGAAAATCTTTTTTTGTCTTATCTTCCAACCTCAGGCAACACAGTAGGGTCCTCCCACACTCCGGATTGTTCTTTCTGGTTTCTCCTTGCCGGCGCCTCCCACACGCCGGAATTATTTCCTGAACATAGATAAAAATGTAGGGGCGTACTGAGTACGCCCACAGCAAGGACAGCGAAGTTAAGAAGGGCGTACGCCGTTGCGCCCCTACAACAGGCTGCAAGGTCTTGTAGCGGCAGTCCGGGAGGCGCCTCAGTGCGCCGATTTCGGACGACCGCAACACCGCACTACTGCACCCCAACTCACGACCCAACCTTCTCGAAATATCGCCCCATTGCTTCCACCAGATCGGGGATGGTGGACTCCTCGGGCTGAACCCTGATATCGAGGGAGTTCTCGGAGGCGGTTTCGGCGGTAATAGGTCCTATCACCGCACAAGGGAACCGGGTTATCTCCTCGATCCCTTCCGCCAGGGCCACGAAATTCCTGACGGTGGAAGAGCTGGTAAAGGTAATCATATCCGGGGCATCGGTTTGGAACACCTTTGCCAGCTTGGCGTGGCTTTCTTCAGGGATCACGGTGTCGTAAATGGGGACCAGATTAACCTCAGCTCCCTGATCTCGCAGGGTTCGAGGCAGTACCTCGCGCGCTTCACTGGCACGAGGGAGAAGAATACGCAGGCCCTGGATGTCTCCTTCATGAAGGCTCAAGAAATCCTTCAACACTCCTTCGGCCTGGTAGAGACAGGGAACCAGGTCGACTGGATATCCATAGTTTCGTACCTTCTCTGCGGTCGCCGGTCCAATGGTGCAAATTCTGGGGAAAACCGTGTTGTCCGTGTCCCTCGGAAGGCGTTCCAGTAGTCGGGCTCGATCCAGAAAAATCTCGGCCGCGTTGGCGCTGGTGAACATGAGCCAATCGCAGTTGTCCAATCCTTTGACGGCCTGGTCGAGTTCAGGGTCCGGCCGGGGCCGGATTTCGATGGTCGGCAGTTCCAGCACCTGGGCCCCCTGTTGTTCCAGCAGGCGGCGGAAGTCGGGGGCCTGGTTGCGGGCCCGGGTGATAAGAATAGTGCGATTTTCAAGAGGGCGGGTCATGATGGGAACTGATCCTCGAACTCCTTCAGGATTTTATCGGCTCCATGGGATAACAGAAATTCCGCGGAATCCAGGGCTATTTTTTCCAGTTCCCGAGGGTCGCCGACGGACTCCTTGCGGAGGGCCTCCCCCGTGGTCGGGCTACCCACAAAAGCTGTGAAGGTGGCCTTGCCGTTGGTCATCCGGGCATGTGCCCCCAGGGGTACCTGACACCCGCCTCCCATGGCATGAAGGAATCGCCGTTCAGCCAGGGCACAGGTTCGGGTTTCCGAATGGTCGAGCGATGCGACGATCTTTCGTGTTGCCCCATCATCGGAGCGGATCTCCATCCCCAGGGCTCCCTGACCCACGGCGGGAACCATTTCTTCAACGCTGAAAGAGTAGGATATCTCCTCTTGCAGACCCAGCCGGCGTAATCCCGCCGCAGCCAGAACGATCCCATCCAGACCTCGCTCCTGAATTTTTCGGATGCGAGTGTCCACGTTGCCTCGAATCGGAGAGATCTGTAGATCCGGACGAAGATGCTCGAGTTGTACCTGGCGCCGCAGTGAACCGGTACCCAGTTTGGATCCTTCCGGAAGTTCTTCAAGGGTTGCTATCCTGGTCGAGGTTGTGATCAGGGCGTCGCGGGGATCCTCTCTTTCCGGAATGGATACCAGATCCAATCCATCGGGCAACTCGGTGGGAAGGTCCTTCAAGCTATGCACGGCCAGGTCGATGGTTTTTTGAAGCAGAGCCTCTTCGATCTCTTTCACGAACAGTCCCTTGACGCTGGTCGCCAGCTGGGACAGGGCGGTTCGAGACATCTTGTCTCCCGTCGTGCGGATCACTTCGACGCTCACCTCGAGTCCGGGATGGTGCTCGATGAGAGCCTGTTGCAGAAATCGTGATTGATGAAGGGCCAGCCGACTGCCCCGGGACCCGATGATCAGTGGTTTCATGAATCCTCGTCCAGCCGAAACATCTTCTTGAACATTTCGATCTTGTAGAGACGGTGGCCCGGGCTATCATCAGACTCCCTCAACTGGGTGATCAAAGGGTGTGCGATTTTATGAGCCGTTTTTTTTAGCATTTTTTCCATCCGCTGGTACTCTTCGTCCGGGAGTTGGTGACGGCGCTCCTTGAGGTCTTCCAGGCACATTTCCTCGATACGAGACCGCAGAAGGCTGGCCAGAGGGCCGACACTGCGCCTACTCGCCTGCTTGATGTAGTTGGACACTTCCTCGACCACGATATCTTCGGCGATGACGGCTTCCTGCTGACGCTGGCGAATATTGGCGTCAATAACGGACTGGAGATCGTCGATGTCGTAAACAAAAACATTTTCCAGTTCGTTGACAGCAGGATCGACATTGCGGGGAACGGAGATGTCGATGATGAACAAAGGACGATATTTCCGTTTTTTGATGATCCCTTCCACCTCGGACTTTGTCAGGATAAAGGAATCTGAGCCGGTTGAGACCAGGACGATGTCCGCACGGATCACGTAGCTGAACCGATCCTCGAAGGGTACTGCCTGACCGGAGAATTGAGCGGCCATCTTCTCGGAACGTTCGGGAGTGCGATTGGCGACATAGATGTTCTGGATGCCGGCATCGGACAGGTGTTTCGCCGCCAGGGTACTCATTTTCCCGGCACCCATGAAAAGAACGGATTTGTTTTCCAAATCTCCAAGTATCTTGCGAGCCAGCTCGATTGCCACGGAACTCACCGACACGGCCGCTGCACCAATGCGAGTTGAAGTCCGCACCTTTTTTGCCACGAAGAAAGCTCGGGGGATCAGGTCTCCAAGGTGCCTGCCGACGCTACCGGCCTGGCAGGCCAGGGAATAAGCTCTCTTCACCTGGGCAAGGATTTGGGGTTCTCCTACCACCATCGAATCCAGGCTGCTGGCGACTCGGAAAAGATGATTGACGGCATCTTGGCGCAGGTGACTGTACAGGTAGTTTTCCAGAAAAGGCCGACTCAGAGCATGGTAAGAGTACAGGAAGTTCTTGACCGCCTCGACGATCTGGAAGTACCCCCTGTCCCCGTGGACCAAAATTTCCACTCGATTACAGGTGGAGACGATCATCCCTTCGCTCAGGTCGGATTCAGCCTGGAGGCGCTGCAGAGCCGTTGGGAGGTGTTTCTCCGGGAAGAAAATGCGCTCGCGTACTTCAATAGGCGCGGTTTTGTGACTGAGTCCGACTAAAATGAGATCCATGGATCTTGTTTATTGAAAGGTGTGTAATCCACCGAGATAACGTGCTCCCAGAAACGTAAAAAGAATCGAGAGGAATCCTGCCATACTGATGAGCGCCGCACGCTTGCCGCGCCATCCCGCAGTCAGGCGAAGATAGATCAGGATCAGATAAATGGCCCATGTCACCAGGGCGGCGATGACTTTTGGATCACCCTGCCAGCCTTGAACCCAATCCTGTTCGGCCCAGATCACGCCTGCCAAAAGCCCAAGGGTCATGAAGCAGAACCCGGAGATCAGCATTTTATAGAAGAGGTCATCGAGCAGTACCTGAGAAGGAAGCCAATAATAGAAGGTCTTGGGCTTTTTACCCTTTAGCTCCCTCTCCTGGAACAGGTAAAGCAAACTGGCAATGAAGGTCATGAAGAACATTCCATAGGCCAGGAACAGACAGATGGTGTGCCAGTAAATCCATGAACTGCGCAAGATTTCCGGTACCGGGGATGATTTGAAGAAGATGGTTCCCAGCATCAGGGCCGTCACCAGGGGCAGCAGGAAAATTCCGAGAGGTTTGATTCGATAGCGCATATGGGAAATAAAGAAACACAAACTAACCGTCCAGGCGAAAAAAGCCAGTGCTTCTTTTAAATCCGTCAAGGGCAGGTGAGCGATCTCCACTCCCCGGTAGACAAGAAAAGAAGAGTGAAGGAAAAACCCGATCCCCACAGAGGCAAAGGCGATCTTGTGAAACAGATCCTTTTTGGACACAAAGGCGGCCACGCTGTGAAAAAGACCCACCACGTAAAAGCCAAAAGCTGAATTGAATAACAGTGCACTCACGAGAAGACCATTATATCAATAGCTTAGCGTACCGTTTCACAAATACGACCGGCACAGCGGTCTTTGGCAGACGTCACCATCTTCGTCCTGGAAGGATGAAATCACCAGGATGTCGCATTCAGCAGTTGCCAAATGGCAGCTTCAAGCTTTCCGCCGGTACAAAACGCTGTGGTATGCTTTGACCCGTGAACCTGGGTGGAATCGACTTGTCGGCTCTGTTGACGCCCCTGGCAGTACTTTTCGTGTCGTTGAGTGTTCATGAATCAGCCCATGCCTGGACCGCCGATCAGCTGGGAGATCCAACCGGAAGGTCCCTGGGGCGAGTCAGCTTGAATCCGGTGGCCCACATCGACCCCATGGGCACGGTGGTCTTCCCCCTCCTTGGGATGGCGATTGGAGGATCCATTTTTGGTTGGGCCAAACCGGTGCCCGTTAACACCGCGCGTCTGAGAAATCCCAGGAAAGATCATCTTTTGATTGCGGCGGCGGGTCCCGTCAGCAATATCGTGCTGGCGGGGGTCTGTTTGGCAGGGTTGAAGGTCATCACTCTGTCGATGGACCCATGGGCGATCCAGGAGCACCCACTGGTTTATCCGGTCTTCTTGATGTGTCAGACAGGCTTATTTTTGAATGTGATACTTGCGGTGTTCAACCTACTCCCCGTACCCCCACTTGACGGAAGCTGGATTCTTGCCGGAGTGCTGCCGAGTAATCTTGCAGCGGCTATGGACCAGATCCGGCCCTACAGTTTTATTCTTTTGATCGCACTCCTGCTATCCGGTGTTTTCGGAATGATTTTGAATCCGATCCTTCGGTTTGTGGGGAGACTGGCCCTTTAGCCGAATGAAAAAGCGAGTCTTCAGTGGCATGCGGCCGACCAACCGGCTCCACCTCGGCAATTATTTTGGCGCGCTGGTGAATTGGGTCCGGATGCAGGAGGAATATGACTGTATCTTTGGCATCGTCGACTATCACGCTCTGACCTCGGAATATGAGGACGTGGGGAAGGTCAACGAAAACGTCCTGGAAGTCGCCATGGACTGGCTGGTCAGCGGAATTGATCCCGAACGATCCATTATCATGGTTCAGTCGCTGGTCCCGGAACATGCAGAACTGCATCTGCTCCTGTCGATGATTGTTCCCATCCCCTGGCTGGAGCGTGTTCCCACTTACAAGGAACAGATTCTGCAACTGCAGGAAAAAGACCTTTCCACCTATGGATTTCTGGGATATCCGCTGCTTCAAGCGGCGGATATTTTGATTTATAAAGCGAATACGGTACCAACCGG
>JAPYTY010000142.1 GCA_029942065.1 Acidobacteriota bacterium
CCTTTGAGGCCTATCGCGTCAATGCACTAGGCACCCGCAACATGGCTCTCGCCGCTCGTGAGAGTGAGAGTGGGCTGGTTTATTTCAGTACCGACTATGTTTTTGATGGGGCCCAGGGGCGGCCTTACCGCGAATGGGATCCAACCCGTCCTCTCAGTGTTTATGGAGACTCCAAGCTGGCGGGCGAGTACTTCCTGCGAGCCCTTTGTCCCAGACATCTGATTGTTCGCACCAGCTGGCTGTTTGGGTCTGGAGGATCCCATTTCGTTGGCAAGATAATGGCTGCCGCCCGGGAAAAGGAGTTCCTGGAGGTGGTGAGTGATCAGCGAGGGAGTCCGACCTTCGCCTCCGATCTGGCGTACATGACACTTTGTTTGGTGGAAGCCGAAAAAAATGACACCTACCACGTGACCAATTCCGGGAATTGCAGCTGGGAGGAGTTCGCCAGGGAGATCATTTCCTTGTGCGATCTCAAGAGTGAGGTTCGACCCATTCAAAGTGCCGACCTGGCGGCCCCTGCTCGACGGCCCTGCAATTCGGTGCTGGAGAATTATTTGTTGCAGCTAGAAGGGATGCCGCTGCTCAGAACATGGCAAAGTTCCCTGGCGGCGTTCCTGGGAACAATAGCAAGGGAGTAAAATGTCCCATCAGCTAGTGGGCAGAAACAAAAAGGCGTTTCATGAATATGAGATTCTGGACAGATTCGAGGCAGGTGTCGTGCTGCAGGGAACCGAGGTCAAGGCTATCCGCGAGCACAAGGTGAGCCTCAAGGAGAGCTTTGTTCGGATCAAGGACGAGGAGGCCTGGTTGGAGAATTGCCACATCAGCCCCTATTCCCACGGCAATATCTCCAATCACGACCCGCTGCGTGCCAGGAAACTTCTTCTGCACCGTCGAGAAATCAAGAAGCTGATAGGGAAGACGATCAAAAGTGGCTTCACTATCGTTCCGCTCTCGATGTATTTGAAGGATGGTCGGGTCAAGCTGGAGATCGCTTTGGCCAGGGGGAAGCGACTTTATGACAAGCGCGAGGCGGACCGGAGAAAAACCCTCGAGCGCGAAGTTGAAACGGCATTAAAAAGGGGGAAACGATGAAATTTAAGCTGGTAAAAGAAGGTTGGGACTCTATCGAGTGTGACGCACTCATCGTTCCTGTCTTCGAAAACGAAGATGAAGGCGATGTTTTTCTGGTCGCCCTGGATGAAAAGCTGGGTGGACTGATCAAGGAACTGCAAACCACCGAAGAGTGGACCTCCCGCTCGGGTGAGGTTTCAGTTATTTACCGGCCCGAAAAACTCAAGACGGCGCGACTCATCCTTTTGGGAGCCGGCAAGAAAGAAAGCTACGACTCTCATTTGATCGGGACCCTGATGAGAAAGGCCGTGCTCAAGGTGAAAGGGCACCAACTGAAAAGAGTTGCCTTTTACCCTCGCAGCCAGGTGGAACCGAAGCGGGCGGCGCAGGCGATGGTGGAAGGAGTCATTCTGGCAACCTATCAGGCCGATGACTACAAGACCGAAGACAGGTCGAAGAACTTCGTTGAGGAGATTCTTTTCGTCGGTGATCAGGATATGGACGCCACTGAGGTGGAGTCCTCCATGGAGCGGGGAGAGATTCTGGCCTGCGCCACCAATAGGGCCAGGAAACTGGTCAACGAGCCGGGAAACCGGGTCAACCCTTCTCGCCTGGCTCAAGCAGCCCAGGAGGTGGCGGTAAAGTACGGTCTGGAAATCGAGGTTTGGGGAGAGCCGGAGATCAAAGACCAGGGAATGGGGGCCATTCTGGCGGTGGCCCAGGGCAGTGATGAGCCCGCCCGATTCATCATACTCAAGCACTTCGGGGCACCCGACAGCGAGGCCAAGCCGATTGTGCTGGTGGGAAAGGGAGTGACCTTTGACAGTGGCGGTCTCTCCTTGAAGCCTGCCCAGTCGATGGAAGAGATGAAGGCGGACAAGGCCGGAGCCTGTGCGGTATTAGCAGCCATGCAGGCCATCGCTCAATTAGGAGTTCAGAAAAATGTTGTCGGCCTCATTCCCGCGGTGGAGAATCTTCCCGGTGGGCGTGCGCAGCGGCCGGGAGACGTGATCCGGGCCATGAGCGGAAAGACCATTGAGGTGATCAACACGGACGCGGAAGGTCGGTTGATTCTAGCGGATGCCCTGTCCTACGGCAGACAGCTTGAGCCGGAATTCATGGTCGACATCGCTACCCTGACCGGGGCCGTTGTGATTGCTCTGGGGAAAAATCGGGCGGGAGTGTTCTGCAACGATGAAGAGCTTTTCGAGAGAGTCTCCAGGGCCTCCGATCAGTCCGGCGAGAAGCTGTGGCGCATGCCCCTGGATGATGAGTATCGAAAGGAAATAGAGAGCCCCATTGCCGACATCAAAAACGTGGGAAGCCGGTGGGGGGGAGCGATCACGGCCGCCAAGTTTCTCCAGGAATTTGTGGAAGACGTCCCCTGGTGCCACCTTGACATCGCCGGCGTGGACCTGTTCAAGGGTGAGGGGGACATCAAGGGACCAACTGGATTCGGGGTGAAAACCCTGGTGGAAATCGTCGACAGTCCGTCCCCATGACTTCTTTTTCCTCGCTTGAGCAGCAGCGGCAGCTTTTGGGGCAATCCCAGGAGGAGCTCTCAGTCGCTATTCAAAAGCACCTGCGGTCCAACCTTCTGGATTACGAAATGGCCAGGTGGGCCACGGCTATTCCTGCCGCGGGTGGCCGCACAATATTGCGCTCCCAGGAAGAGGCGTTAGTGGATGCCGTGTTGGTACTGGACAAGGATCCCTCCCGGCTGGGACTGGAAGATCTTCTCAACTTGCATCGGATTGTGTCCGATTCCGAAGAGGAGTATCGGCAAGACCCGGTTCCACCGCTGAATCCCGCTCACCAACCGCTTGATCCGGCCCTCATCCCAAACGCTATCAGCCGCTTTTTTGAATGGGTCGGGAGTCCCAGCTTTGGCGAGATTCATGCCATTGAACAGATGACCCTTACCCAGATCCGACTCTCTGAGATCCAGCCCTTCCAGGAGCACTCCCATGTGACGATCTCCCTGTTTTGCCTCTTGTTCCTTTTGAGCGGCGGGTATCTGGTGCCTCTTTACAGGGTGCAGGAGCTAGCGGATTTCCACCGCGCCCTGGAGCAGGCCTTCCTGCTATCCACCGAGGACCTGGTGCGCTTCAACACCCGGGCCTGCCAAAGAAGCTATGAGTATGCGTTGATGAACCTTTAGGGTCTCACCACAGAGAAACAAAAACCCCACCACAAAGGCACAGAGAAAAAACCACCAAGACACCAAGACACAAAGATCTCCAGCCGGAACGTCACAAAAGAACTTTGTGACGTTCCGGCTGGAGCTTGTCTTTTTTGTGCCTTTGTGCCTTTGTGGTTAGCTTTCTTCTTGCGTCTTCGTGGTGGAGGCCAGCCGAACTCCCCACTGAATGGCCGCTTCCATGCTGCTCGAGTCGGCCCGGCCTGAACCCGCGATGTCAAACGCAGTACCGTGATCGGGCGAGGTTCGAATCAGCGGAAGCCCCAGGGTCACGTTGACGGCCGATTCGAAGGCCACCAGTTTCAGAGGGATCAAGCCCTGATCGTGGTACAGGGCAATCACTCCATCGAATTGGTTTTGCAGGACCTTCCGGAACAGGGTGTCCGAGGGGAAGGGTCCCGAAAGAACATCCCTGCCGTGCCGGCTGCAAAGAGTCTGGACAACGGGCTCAAGAATGGTCTTCTCCTCGGTTCCGAACAAGCCCTCCTCGGAGGCATGGGGATTCAGAGCACACAAGGCGAGTCGGGGATGGGCCAGGCCAACCTGCTCGAGTGCCTTGATGAAGACCTCCGCTTTTCGAACCAGATCATCCTTGTCCAGGGCCGAGGGAACGCTCCGCAAGGGTATATGCACAGTGGCCAGAAGAACTTTCATCCGGTTGGAAAAGAAAGCCATGACCGGGTCACTGGGCGGAAAAAAGGAGGCCACCAATTCCGTCTGGCCCGGACTGGAAGAACCTGCCTGGTGCATGGCCCGCTTGTTGACGGGTCCGGTAATGAGCAGAGGGAGATCCTGGTCCCGGCAGTAGGCGGCTGCATCCTCCAGGCAGCGGAGAGCGAAATGACCGGCCTGAGCTTCCAGTTTGCCCCAGTCTGGTGGATAGGGGTAGGCGGCGGTGGTGACAATCTTGACCTGATCCAGGGATGAACTCAGGCCCAGGTCCTCCGCAAGCTGCCCCAGATACTGGGCGTCTCCAAAGATGATGGGATGGATGTCCGGTAAGGAGCGGGAGGGTTGAAGTGCCTTGAGGATCACTTCAGGCCCGATCCCGTGAGGGTCGCCCAGGGAGAAAACCACCGGGAATCCCTCGGCGGCTTTCTCCCGTTTCAACTGAACCTCACCCTCCGTTCTGGTACAGGACGTTCTGGTCCAGTTCTTTGGATTCGGCTTCCTTGTAAATGTACTTGATGACCTGCTTTGGAATCAGCAGGTTAGGCCCCGTGTCGCGATTCACCTTGATGCAATGCTGATCGTACCACTCGATCACTCCGAGGACTTCTTCGCCATCAACCAGCTTGACCACCATGGGCGTCTTGCTGGACATCTGTTTCAGGTAGTAATACTGCTCGGCGTTGGTTATCTCGGGGGGAACACGTTTCCTCTGGCCATCCACAAATTTGGATGGTGGTTGCTCTTTCACGTCGGACAGGGTTGGACGAATTAATTTGCGATTAACCATAGTTCTACCTCTTAATTTCCTCTGAAAAAACTCCTCTCTGAAACCTCTTTCCTCAGCGCTGAATGGACTCGTTGGCAAGGGCCAAAGATGCTAGAAAATGTGACATCAGGCTACCATGCGCTCAGTGTTTTGACAAGGGGCAAGGAATTAAAATAAGCTGGGAAACAAACCAAAATGAGACGTATTTTCGGCCTATTGATCCCCTGTGTATTTCTCGCCGGTGTTGCTTTCAGCCAGGAGCGAGATTCGAGGAAAAAACCGGTCCTGATTCGAGCCGACCGCACCGGGGAGCAACTGGAGGAAACTCCTGTTGTCCCCGATCCGGAGAAGGCGCGTCAGCACGTTGAAGTCGGAGATTTTTACTATCACCGCGACAATTTCGAGGCGGCAGCAAACCGGTATCGGGAAGCCATACTCTACGGGCCCAAGTGGCCGAAGGGTTATGAAAAGCTGATTCAAGTGCTGGAGAAGCAGCGCTCTTTTCTGGAAGCAATCGAGGTTTGCCAGGAATTTCTTCTCAAAAACAACTCATCGGATCAAGCCGAACGTTTTGAGAAATGGGCCAAGAAGTTGAAGGAGAAGGCCGGCGATTAATTATTGCAGCTTCTGGCCCTGTCGGCTTCAAAGTTCAAGCAGCACTTCAAGCGGCCGCACATGCCCGAAAGTCGACCGGGATTCACAGTCAATCCCTGGTCCTTTGCCGCCCGGATGCTGACCGATTTCAAATCTTTTAGAAACTTCGCCGAACAATTTTCACCCGTACCGCAACAACCCATTCCTCCCACCATTTTCGCTTCGTCGCGTGCGCCAACTTGACGCATTTCAATGCGAGCCCTCAGACGGCGGGCCAGCAACTTGACCAGGGTTCGGAAATCAACCCGCTTGGTGGCGGTAAAATAGAAAATGACTCGGCTTCCGTCAAAAATATACTCGGCCCTGGAGAGCTTCATGGAAAGCTTGTGGGTCTTGATCATCTTCTTGCAGAGCTGGAAGGCCCGGGTTTCCTGATCCTTTTTCTTTTCGTGAAGACAGAGATCTTGCTCGGTTGCCTTTCTGAGAGCCTTCTTCACTATGGAGCGGCCTCCACCCAGATTCTCCGCCCTGTGTCCGTCGATCACCAGGCCCAACTCGACCCCTCGTTTGGTGGTGACGATACAGCGATCTCCCACC
>JAPYTY010000143.1 GCA_029942065.1 Acidobacteriota bacterium
GACAATCCCCACACCGATATTGGTACTGAAAAGGGCGACCAGGTCCATCATGAAGATAGGGGTGGTCTCGGTCCAGATAAAAACCCAGGTCAGCCCAAGCATGGTCCCAGCAAAAATCTTCATGAACTTGCCATAATTCAGATCCCGGGAAAGGAGCTGGCAAAGAAAGCTATGAGCACCCCGGACATAGATTTCAGGAAGAGCATTCAGCGTTCCCCAGAGAGCCGTGAGGATCGTCACGTAATAAAGGGGAACCATCAATGGCGAGATCTGGGCGAAGATATGGGTTTGCTCGCTGAGCAGGTCAAAGCCGTCCGGAATCCGGTGCAGCGGCTGTAAAATGGCGGCTCCAGCGATCATGAAAGCCCCGGTGACCACCAGAACCAGAATCGCATTGAAGCCCACATCCCATCTCAGAGGCCCCAGGCCTCGAGAAAAGTCGCCGCGAGAACGGCTGGAACGACTGATCGTCCACCCCTTAATCAAAACCCAGTTGGAGTAGACCACGTAATTCATGGGGATGCTCCCGGCATAGCCAAAGACCGAAGCCATTTCCAGTAACTGACTTCGGCTGCTGATCTCGGGGGGAAGCCAATCCGGGTAAGGGGGCACACGGCCAAATCCCAGCATGCCTTTGACCATCTCCACCAGATTGGGTCCGACCAGGACGGTGGCCGTGACCGTTCCCACCAGCAAAATGGAGCAAACGATCATCTGAGACTTTTCCAGCGTTCCATAGCGCTGGACCATACCCACTCCGATGGCCAGGCTGACAAATAGCAGGGCCAGCCACTTGTAGGGAATCGTGACCCCGGCGGCGGCCAACACCTGGCTCATCAGTTGGCCGCAGGGAACAGCGATCACTACAAAGACCAGAGGCGCAACCAGGGCCTCCAGAACCAGTACCGTCCAGAGCACCCATCCCCGGGGGCCGGGAAAGTGCACCAATCGATCCGCCACAGCCTCCCCACTCATCACCGCATAGCGGCCCAGCAGATAAAGGGTGAGGAAACTTTTGGTCACCGCAGCCAGCAGGATAAGCCACAGCAGATCGTATCCGCCCCAGGCTCCGACCCGGACCGCCAGTACCGTTTCTCCGGCTCCGATGGTGGCCGAGGCCACGATGGCGCCCGGCCCGATGTGCTTCAAATTCTCGAACATGTTCCGTGACCTAATGGTCACCGGTGGAGGGCGGTGAGTCAAGGGGAGGCTCGATGGGTGCTGGCTCGGT
Source organism: Acidobacteriota bacterium (assembly GCA_029942065.1). GTDB lineage: Bacteria > Acidobacteriota > UBA6911 > RPQK01 > JADFOI01 > JAPYTY01. The sequence goes on from JAPYTY010000143.1 coordinate 1,232, forward strand.
CTTGTAGCGGCCACTACAACGGCTTTGCTGTGGGCGTACTCAGTACGCCCCTACCCTCACCTGGCTGCCCTCGCTCCGAAGGAGCGACAGAGTCGGGCTCAGGGTGGCAAGCCCTGGGCCGGTCTTCCTTGTGTCTTGGTGTCTTTGTGGTGAACTTTTTCTCTGTGTTTCTGTGTCTCTGTGGTGCAGATGCAGTTGGTTTCCTTACCAGCCCAGGCGTCCGGATGGAATCTGCGCTCAAGCTCTAGTACCCTACAGGAGATATGGCCAAAGACAACTCATTCGATATTGCCTCCAGCGTCAACCTGGAGGAAGTCTCCAATGCCGTTCATCAGACCATGAAGGAGGTTCGGCAGCGCTTTGACTTCAAAGGAAGCGAAAGCGAAGTCAAGCTGGAGGAAGGTGACCTGGTACTGGTTTCCGACGACGAGTACAAGCTGACTTCTCTGACCGACATCCTGCAGCAGAAACTGGTCAAGCGGAAGGTCCCACTCAAGGCGCTCTCCTACGGGAAAATCGAAAGCGCTCTGGGGGCAACACTACGTCAGCGAGTCGGGGTCCAGCAGGGCATTCCGACTGAAAAAACCAAGGAAATTGTGCGTTTCATTCGCGACACCAAGCTGAAGGTTAAAAGCACCATTCAAGGAGACTCGGTTCGGGTGTCGAGCCGGGATCGCGACACCCTGCAGGACCTTATCGCACTTCTCAAAGAGAAGGACTTTGGCATCGATATCCAGTTCACCAACTACCGGTCCCAGTAACCGTCATCCTGCTTTTTCGAGGCATGGCAATGAAGAGCCCGGCTCGAATCATTGTGAAAGGGGCGTTGATTGTCATCGCCCTGACCGGTTTGGTCGTTTTGGCCAGGGTGTTTGACATCCAGCAACTGCCCCGGGAAGCGCTTGACCGGATCTCCTCTCTAGGCAGCTGGGGAGGCGTCTCCTTCATTGTTCTGTATGTTCTTGCCACCGTTTTCTTTGTGCCCGGCTTCATCCTCACCCTGGCAGCAGGGGTTCTGTTCGGCGTGGTTTGGGGATCTGTGGCGGTTTCCGTCGCCTCGATAGCGGGTGCCACCCTGGCCTTCCTGATTGGTCGCTATCTGGCCAGGGATTGGGTGGCCCGGAGGATCCAGGGAAATGAGAAATTCGAGGCCATTGACCAGGCAGTGGCGGGCGAGGGATGGAAGATCGTGGGTTTGGTCCGTCTCTCCCCTGTTTTTCCCTTCAACCTTCTCAACTACGCCTTCGGCATCACCAGGGTATCTCTTAAAGACTACTTTCTCGCCAGCTGGATTGGAATGCTGCCGGCAACGGTGATGTACGTGTACGTAGGATCCCTGGCCGGTGATCTGGCCACCCTCGGCAGCCAGGAACGTGCCCGTACGCCCGGGGAGTGGGGACTTTACCTCATCGGTTTGGTGGCCACCATTGTCCTCACCGTTTTCATTGCTCGACTCGCTCGCAAAGCTCTTCAAAAAAAGGTCTTATAAGAAAGCCTGGCCAAGGAGAAAACTCTCATGACTCCACCCAAAGGAAACCCGGTGGTTGTACCCCCCATGGACTCCCACAATCAAACTCTCGTCTCCAATGTTCATCCGCCTGACTGGGTCAACCCAAAACCCGCGCCCCGCTACAATCTGGTTGTGATCGGGGCGGGAACGGCCGGCCTGGTCACGGCAGCCGGGGCAGCCGGTCTGGGAGCCAGGGTGGCCCTGGTTGAAAGGTCGCTGCTTGGCGGCGACTGTCTCAACGTGGGGTGCGTTCCCTCCAAAGTCATGATTCGTTCTTCGCGGGCCGTGGAAGACATTCGTTCGGCCTCTCAGTTTGGGGTTTCCGGGGATGCCAGTCCGGAGGTGGATTTCTCCGCCGTGATGGAACGAATGAGGAAACTCCGGGCCCAGATCTCTCACCACGATTCGGCCCGTAGATTTCGCGATCTCGGGGTAGATATTTTTTTGGGAGAGGGCCGATTCTCCGGTCCGGACCGGGTGACGGTAGACGATAGCACGCTGCACTTTAAAAAGGCCGTGATAGCAACCGGCACAAAACCGGCGCAGCCGCCCATTGAGGGATTGAAAGAAGCGGGCTTTCTGACCAACGAAACGGTATTCACACTGACCCAGCGGCCCGATCACCTGGCCATGGTGGGAGGCGGCCCCATTGGCTGCGAACTCTCCCAGGCCTTTTGCCGCCTGGGAACCAGGATCACCCTCATTGAAGCGGGATCGCAGTTCCTGAGCCGGGAAGATCCGGATGCGGCCGCCATCATTGCCGAAACCTTCCGAAACGAGGGCATCGATGTCCGACTGGCCACCCAGCTGAAAAAGGTTACTTCGGACCAGGACAAAAAACGCCTTTACCTGGAGAGGGACGGCCAGGAAGCGACCCTTGACGTGGATGAAGTCTTTGTAGGAGTCGGACGCGCTCCCAACCTGAAAGGATTGAACCTGGAAGCGGCCGGGGTGGAATATACCCATCGCGGGGTTGCGGTGAACGACAACCTGCAAACCACCAATTCGAGGATCTACGCGGCCGGGGACATTTGCATGAACTGGAAATTCACCCACGCCGCTGACGCAGCCGCCCGAATCGTGATCCAGAATGCTCTTTTCCTGGGTCGTAAGAAGCTCAGCGCCCTGACCATGTCCTGGTGCACCTATACCGATCCGGAAGTGGCCCACGTGGGGATGTGCCAGCAGGATGCCAGGGAACAAGGCCTCCAGGTTGAAACCTTTCTCAGACCCCTCGAGCAGGTGGACCGAGGGCTCATCGATGGCGAAGTTGGATTCGTGAAGGTGCTGGTTCAAAAGGGTTCCGACCGGATTCTGGGGGCCACGATCGTGGCCCGTCATGCTGGCGAGATGATCGGTGAAATCACGCTGGCCATGGTGGCAGGCGTGGGCTTGAAAACTCTCTCCGGGGTGATCCACCCTTATCCAACCCAGGCGGAAGCTGTGAAACAGATCGGGGACCTCTACAGCCGGACCCGACTCAGCCCCTTTGTCAAAAAGCTGCTTTCAACCTGGCTGACCTGGACCCGGTAACACGTGCATTTGTGCTTTCGTGCATCCATGCTGTGAATGGCTGACCGTTAACAACTGACAAGAAGACGCCAAAATGTAAGATCCGGGAATGTGGGAGGCGCCTCGGCCGCTGGTCTTCGACTAGCGCGTTCCAGGCTCCACGTTTCACGAAAAGAAGAACGGAGTCCCGAGCCGATTCCGGAGTGCCTGTACAACGACCTTGCTGCGGGCGTACTCAGTACGCCCCTAAACTTTCCTCCTAGACCTCGCTCCGAAGGAGCGACAGGGCCTGAGTCAGGGCGCAGTCTTCTCTGTGTCTTTGTGTCTCTGTGGTGAAATCTCTTCTCCGTGTCTTCGTGGTGCAGACGCACCGCCATCCCAGAAAATTCCGGCCAATAGAGTAGACTCTTTATATGCCTAGAAAACAGCGCAAATTCAAGGAAGACCTCAACCTGAACCATATTGTTTCGCAACAGTTCGACCAGGCGGCAGCATTGATGAACGAGCCCCAGGGCCTTCTCGACAAGATCAAGAAATGCGACAACGTCTTTCAGGTCACCTTCCCGGTCAAGATCGGAAACAAGATCAAGCACTTCGTTGGATGGCGTGCAGAGCACTCCCATCATCGCAAGCCGTTAAAAGGCGGGCTCCGATTCAGCCCCCTGGTCAACCAGGATGAAATCATGGCACTGGCCGCCCTGATGACCTACAAGTGTGCACTGGTGGACGTTCCTTTCGGGGGATCCAAGGGGGGTGTCGCCGTCAATCCCCGTGAACTTGAGGTCCGGCATCTGGAACAGCTCACTCGGCGATTCACCGTCGAACTCCTTCGCAAAAACTATATCGGACCTGGCGAGAACGTCCCCGCACCCGATATGGGAACCGGGGAAAGGGAAATGGCCTGGATTTTCGACACCTACGACACCTTCCATCCGGGAGGCATCGACAACATGGCCTGCGTCACCGGCAAGCCGGTGACCCAGGGGGGCATCCGAGGTCGCCGGGAGGCAACCGGACGAGGCGTTCAATTCGGCATCCGCCAGGTCTTTCAACATCCCAACGAAATCAAGGCACTGGGCCTGGACCCCGGACTGGCGGGAAAACGTGTGGCCATACAGGGATTTGGCAACGTTGGTTATTACGCCGCTCGCTTCCTTTCCGAGCAGGACGACTGCAAAATCATTGCCATCGGGGAACACGATGGGGTCGTTTCCAATCCTGAAGGGTTGGATGTTGCCAAACTCTTCAGGCACCGCAATCGCCATGGCACAATATTGAAATTTCCGGGAGCTCAAAGCATTTCGGACCCGCAAGCCGTGCTCGAGACCGAGTGCGATATCCTGATCCCCGCCGCCCTGGAAAACCAGATCACGCTGAGCAATGTGGATCGCATTCGAACCAAAATTGTGGCGGAGGCGGCCAACGGGCCGTTGACCCCTCAGGCCGAAAAGAAATTACTCAAGCGAGGCGTGCTGGTCGTCCCGGACATTTATCTCAATGCCGGAGGCGTGACGGTTTCTTACTTCGAATGGAGCAAGAACCTGGCCCACATCCGATACGGTCGCATGGGGAATCGCCTGGAGGAGTCTCGGGG
>JAPYTY010000144.1 GCA_029942065.1 Acidobacteriota bacterium
GGCCTGTCCTGCCAGAGCCAGTTGATCGCCTTCGGCCATCAAGCGGTAGGCCAGCAGCACATTCTCCCGGGGAACCGGAAGTTTTTCAATCCTTACCGGTCCTCCGCATGAGGGAAGCACCAGAATGGCCAGAAGCAGAGGAGTTCTGAAACACATGTCCTTTAAAGCCATTTTACCACTGAGCGCACACTCTTGTAAGGCTCAATCGAGCCCGGACTGTCCATCATTTTTGTCCGCCCCTAACTGCCTGTTGCCCCTCAGCCCAACCTGGTTTAAAATAACCTTCGCTTTGAGCGACAAGATATGGTGAAGACCAAGACCAGATTGGATCAGGCTTATGCGGGCATAGAGGATGTCTTGGGCCAGATTATTGACGAGTGGTATGAGCGGGTAGCCGGACACTATCTCACCCAGCAAGAGCTCGAAAGCCAATCAACAAGCCCCCACAGAGAAGCGGAACTCAAATTCTTCCACGATGACGCCGGTCATCGCATCAAATTCAATAAAGACGAACTCGACTTCACCTACGGCCTCAGATCGTATTGCGACGAGCAGCACTGTATCATCGAAATCAGCGTCAACAACAAGGTTGCGAATTTCAACTACCCGGATTTCCAATCTTCCCTGCTCTCCCACTACCGGGCAATGGGAGCGCAACCAGTTCCCTCCCCCTATCAGCTAAAAAGCCATTCCTATGAAGCTATCTTTAAACTCGAACCCAGCATGGAAGAGGCTTTCCAGGTTGAAAGGCATGAGACAAAAGCCGATATCATGCGTCTTTCCTTTCGTGTCACCGACTCCTTCACCCAGGAACTCTGTTCCCACCCCATCGCCGGCAAACAACTGATTGAGGACTACTGTGTTTCCCCCTTCCGAAGCGTCTACGCGGCCGTCTACCGCCGCCATTCGCGCTAGCACCACAAAGACACAAGAAGAAATGCAACCACAAAGGCACAAAGGCACCAAGTAACCGAAGAGACGAAGGCACCGGGTGCCTTCGTCTCTTCGGTTATCTTCTTCTTTGTGCCTTTGTGGTGAATAAATCCGTGTCTTGGTGGTAAGATTTGAGGCACTTTACCAAGAGAAAAAAACCATGAAAAAAGACCATTCGAACTCTGAGAGCACCGCCCAGATCGAAGACATTGCCTGGATCGAAACCGTCCATCCGGAAGAGGCCACCGGCTACGTCAAGAGTCTTTACGAGGGCTTCCAGAAACAACGCGGCTGGATTCCCAACATCTTGAAATCCACCAGCATTCGCCCTGATGTCACTCGCGGCTGGGTTTCCCTCTTCAACACCTTGATGTACGGTCCTTCGGGATTGACCCGTTCCCAGAAGGAAATGATTGCCGTAGTGGTCTCCGCCGGCAATCAATGCCACTACTGACTGGAAGGTCACGGGGAGTTTCTCCGTGCCGAACTGGGAGACCGGGAACTTGCCGAGGCCGTCAAGAAGGATTATCGACAGGCGCCTGTGGATGAAGCCACACGGGCGCTGCTGGAATTCTCCGATAAGGTCAATCTGAAGGGCCATACCTGCACGGCGGAAGACCTGGAACAACTCCGAGGTCATGGCTTTTCAGATGAAGACATCGTGGATGCAACTGCCATTATCGGCATCATGAATTATCTCAATCGGCTGGCCGACGCCCTGGGAATTACTCTAAACGAGGAATACCGGAAGATCGGACAGGACCAGGTCGGTGGCGGTGAAAAAAAGTAAGGGGAGCACCTGTTCAAGCAAGCTAGTTCTTGCTTGGAAAAAGTTTGCTGGGTGTGACTTCAGGATTCGCCCGGGCGCGCGCGGACATGATCTTGCACAACGGGAAGATCCTGACCGTTGATGAAATTTTGCCTGTGGCGGAAGCCGTGGCCATCCGCCACGGGCAAAACCCGATCAGGCAGTGATCCCACCTTTCCGGCCCTCAGGGGGCGCTCCAACTGAACCCCAAGATCCACGACTTCGACTGAAAAAGGGCGCACGACCGTGCGCCCTTCTGGTAAACGGCTTATTCGGGCAGCGCCCACTAAGGAGCGACGATATCCGTCACCAGGCTTGCTTCGATCAAGGGGCGATAGATGTCGGTGAGCCAGTCTCGGTGGGCGGGATGACTGCGATAACTCTGCAGGTCGTCATTATTCTTGAAACCGGTCACCAGTCCGTGAGTGTAGTCCGAGTCCTGCTGTGCCACCGTACCCACGATCACCGCAGCCACCTCGGGAATGCTCTCCAGCATTGCCCTGCCCGTGTCCAGAACGTGCTTAATTTGATCCACACTGACCTCCGGCTTGAAGCGAAAGACAACCTGGTGATAGATCTTGATCTCCACGTCGCTTGAAGCCGGCTCCGCCATCGTATTGTCCACTACCGAGGGGGCTGGCTCCACTCCAAAATGAGCGGCAAGGTAGCTGGAAATGATATCCGCCTCGCGGTCCATTCCAGCAGAGATCCGTCCCAGCATATCGTAGACGGTGGCTTCCCATCCGATTTTCGTTTTTTGCTGAGCAACGATCAGGCCCAGTCCGTGGCAGCTGGTGCAGATGGTCTGAACATATCCCTTGCCCTCGCCTGGAGGCAACTGGGAGGCCAGATCGGCAGCACTCTGGGGTGCGGGGCCGGAGAAGCCGGGGATCGATGTAGCGATGACAAGTGCAGTGGTGAGGATCAAAGCTGTCAAAACAGTTTTTACTTTCATAATCGTCCTTCTTCGTTATTGGTTAATGCAGGGTTCGGGCCGAGGTATTCTATCATCTTAAGGTGCAGGGCAATGGCTCGATTGTGCAGTAGAGATGGTCAGGAGTAAAGAGAATCGCGCTTCGCGCGTGGAGAACAGTCCGTTTTTCATTTTCGGACCGGATTCGGATTTGGAAATTCGAATTTCGGATTTTCTGCCAGGATACCGCGGGCGCTTTTAGGAACGCTGCTCTTCGACCAGCGCGTTCCACGTTCCAGGTTCCACGTTTCACGAAAAGAAGAACGGAGTCCCGTGCCGATTCCGGATGCCGCTCAAGCTCGACTTCCTCACACCAGGTCGTCACGAAGCGGCGGCAGGGCCGGGCTGACAAGGCGCACGAGTGGAGGCCCCCGGAAACGTACTGTAGGGTACGCTGAGGAGGCCGAACGAATGCAACACGGTCAGGACGGATCATAGCGCCGATGCAGTAGACCGGGGTGTGAGGTAGTCGGGCTAAAAAGCGGCCGCGACTCCTACTGTGTTCGCTGTGATTGGAGAGCTAAGACAAAGAAAAGAATTTTCTTCGCTTCGCTCAGATAAAGGCGGCTTCTCTGTGCCTTTGTGTCTCTGTGGTGAAATTCTCTTCTGTGTCTTCGTGGTGAGGGGCCTGGCCACCTAACGCCCGAAGTGCTTGCTCAAATACCCCACGATTTCTTCCATGTCCTGGTTGCCTTCTCCCAGCATGCTCGAAGCAGTCGTTTCCCACCCGGACCTGCTCTTGCGCTGCTCTAAAATGACCTGGAGGCTGTGGCAACCTGAGCACTGGGTCAGGACCAACTCCCTGCCCGGATCGGAGGGAAATTGCGTTGCTACCTCCTCCTGCACTTGCTGATTGGTGATGGTCTGCTTTTTTTTTCCGGTCGACACCAGGCCCTCTTTGAAAGGATCCAGCATGGGCAGATTGTCCCGATCAATGAACCTCCCAGCATAGATCACCTGCTCGATGGATCTGGAATTCCGCATATCCTCCAGGGGATTTCCCGTCAGAATCAGCAGATCGGCGATCTTTCCCGCCTCGACCGTTCCCAGGTCCTTCTCCCGGCCCAGGTACTCAGCGGCCTTGCGAGAGGCCGCCACGATGACATCCATGGGCTTCATGCCGGCTCGAACCAGGTGCCCCATTTCGCGATGAATATCGAAACCATAGAACATGCGATGGGGAGCACCCGTGGAATCCGTTCCGACCAGAATGTTCACTCCCATATCGTAGAGAACCTTGACCGTGCGCAATCGGTTTTCGGAGCTCTGTCGGGACCGCTCCCGACGCGCCATCAGACGGGTTCGAACCTCCGGATCATTGATCATGTTCCGATAGACTTCCGGAACAGTCTTGAGAATATCCGGATCGGACCAGAGCTCCGGATCGTCAAACATCTTGGAGGTGGATTCGACATTATTGATGTCGGGAAGCCAGGAGGCGTTTTTCTGGACGATCATCTGAGCCAAGTCGCTCTGGGGAGTGAGCTCTTCGGAAAATCCGTGTGCCAGCAGGTCGACGCCGCCTTCCAGGGCATCTCTCACATCCGAGAGTCGACTGGCATGGGTGTAGACCTTCATTCCCTGGCGATGGGCTTCATCCACCAGAGCGGTGTAGGTCTCCAGCGTCATCCGCGGATAGTCCAGATCTCCCCCGCTCTCCAGAATGGCCTTGATGGTGGCGACATTCAATTCGTTGACGTACCTTCGCACCTGCCGAATGGCATCTTCCGGTCCCTCGATCTGGGTCAGGGTGCGGGTATCGATGGTTCGACCCAGGCCTCGATTGACGGGAATGGGATGCCCTCCCACGGCCGTTAAGGTGGGACCGGCCTCAAACAGGCGTGGTGAAATAAATTTACCTTCCTCCTCCAGTCGCTTCAGCCCCTCCCCGTGAATCAGGCTCACGCCCGTATCCGAGATATTGGTAACCCCGTAGTAGAGATAATTGGTGAGGGCCTGGGCGGCGGCTTCCAGTCCCTGCTGGGCGATGTGGGTATCAATATCAAAAAGAGCGGGAATGATGGTCTTTCCCTCGGCCTGAATGACCCGGGCCCCTGCAGGATAATCCCGCTCCCCCTTGCGAAAGACCTGCTGGATCCGGTCCCCTTCGATCACCACCACCGAGTTGGCGAGGGGTTCTTGACCGGTTCCATCGATCAGGGTGGCTCCCTCGATCACCACGATAGATGAATTCTGCTGGGCCTGCGTCCAGAAAAGACTCGTGGAGAGTACCGTCACGACGCTGATCATCACAAAGCTTAGATATCTTTTACGCATGGTTGAACTCCTTGGAAAATCCGAAATTCAAACTCCCAAATCCGAAACAGAACAGAGTTTGGGAGGCGCCTCAGGCACCGATCAGGCCGCTCACAGAGCGACCGCTACAAACATGGCACCAAGTCAACGAAAGCACGATTGCGCAAACGCACGATCAGCGCCCATCAATGCTGTAGGCGTAGACGTAATAGTCGTGGACCGGGTCGGTGGGCAGACCCCCTTCACCGTTGCTGGTGTATAGATTTCCGTTGGCAATGACGATCCCGCCTCGGGAAGTGCTCTCGATCTGGGACTGCCACAGCTGTTTTCCGGTTTCCGCATCGAAAGCTTCCAGGCTTCCGTTGCCCAGAGACTGATAGAAAACACCGTTGGCCACACAGACGGGAGCCCGATTCATGCTGTCGTTGTGACGCCACCAGACAATTTCACCGGTGTAGGCCTGAAGAGCCGCCGTGACCGACTCGGAGAGTCCCCGCGAACGGCTGGTGATGGGATCACGGTCGGTAATGGCATTGGAAACCACATACACCTTGTTGTATGCAGTGGCCGTACTATTCCACCAGGGACCTCCCTGAGTGGCCCAGTTGGTCAACATCACCTTCCACAGCAGTTCGCCCGAATAGCGATCCCAGGTGAAAAAGGCCGTCTTGTTGCCGGCCCCCACACACTTCCGAGTGGCGCCCCGTTTACCGGGGCTCACGGCATCAAAGAGCATGGGATGACAGGAGAAATCCAGATCAAAAGGATCGGTGGCCCGCACCTGGTAGTACCACAGCAACTCACCCGTCTCGATGTCATTGGCAAGGATGCTGTCGCTAAAAAGCAGAGGTCCTGGAGG
>JAPYTY010000145.1 GCA_029942065.1 Acidobacteriota bacterium
TGTCGGCGCTGGCCGATCAGCCCGATGATCGGCTCACCGGTGGCGATTCCCACCCGCATTTGCCAGGGGTATTTACCGGCTGCACGGCGCTCCTGCATTTTCAGGCCGGCAACGATGGCCATCAAGGCATGTCGCTCATAATCCGTCGGGGCTCCGAACTCCACCATGATGCCGTCGCCCAGATATTTATCGATATGGGCCTTGTAATCGAGAAGAACCTCTTCCATTTCTTCAAGCAGCCGGTTGAGGTCGGTGATCACCACCTCGGGCCTTCGCTCCTCGGAAAACTGGGTGAAGTCCTTCAGATCGGAAAAGAGAATGCTGATTTTTTCTGTCCGAAGACGCTTTTCGATGATCAATTTGACAACCGAGGCATCCATGGTGGAGTAGAGCGCTTCTTCCACCTTTTTTTTGAGATCCTCGACGGCATTCTTGGATTTTTCAAGGCTCTGCGTTCTTTCGGTGATCTTGGTTTCCAGATTATCCGCGTGATCCCTCAATTCCCGATCCGCCTCTTCGACTCGGTTCTTACTTTCCTCAAGGTCCCGATTCAGTTCAGTCACCTGTTTAACCTCCATCTGGAGCTTGGTGGTGAGCGGTCCGACTATTGCTGCGGTCAGGATCAAAAAGCTGGCCCAGGTCACGATGTTCATCCACAGATCCAGATTAGTGAAGTTTGGCCTGAAGGAGTCGGGAAAGAGGTAGGCATAGACGAAAACGATCAGAGCACAAAGGATGGCGCCCAGAAGAGCTCTTCGAACGCCCAGATAATAGGCACCCAGCAGGATGGGGATGAAATAAAAATTCAGAAAAGCCAGCTTGTAAGGAATGAAGTAGTTGATTCCTGCCACACTGACAAGAATCAACAGAACAAAGAGCTGCTCGAAGTTCTTGAGCAGCTATTTTTTATGGCTTCCATAAACTCAGGCTTTCAGAAAGGGGTCTATAGGGTTCATTAAACATTGCACAACATAGGAAATCAAGATCTACCCAGACCCGGGCCCTTGCTTCAGATGGGTTGGCGAAGCTTCCGATGAGAGATGGCATCTACGTGATTGACAGACGACTGAATCCCTCAATAGAATTCTCTCGCAAGCAACTGGTGTGGGCCGCTAGCTCAACTGGCAGAGCAACTGACTCTTAATCAGTAGGTTCGGGGTTCAAGTCCCCGGCGGCTCACCATTCCTTCCCTTTTGCATTCAGCAACTTAACGATTTCTGAAGGAAAGGGGCAATTCCTCTCACCCCTCAATGTTTCCAAAATGTTTCCACTTGCCTGTTATTTCAGGCCATTTCGAGGGTGAACTAACAAGTCCTCTTTTCTTTACACCCTTACCCGCCGAACAGCTCTCATTGAGATGTTAAAATGGGTAGAGCATGAGAAAACCCACACTGAAGCAACAGCGATTCATTCTTGCCTTCATCAAAAACGGCGGGAATGCCACCCAGGCCGCCCTAGCCGCCTACGATACGACCTATGCGACTGCCCGAGTCATCGGCTGTGAGAACCTAACAAAACCTACCATTCGGCGGGAGATTGACCGCCTGATGAAAGCCGTCCAACTGCCTGCAAAGGATTGCCTAAGGGCCATCAAGGAAGCCCTGGAGGCGGCAGATAAGGATAATCACCCCGATTGGGACGCACGACTTAAGGCAGCGGATATGGGTTTGACGGTGCAAGGCGCTTACCCTAAGAAGGACGCCTCCGTTCAGCCACTGCATAGGCGAGGCTGTTCTCTTTGACTATTCGATTCTTGTCCATCTCACAAAAGAGACAGCCGGGATGTCGCTTTTTCAAAGATTCCCGTATTGCATGAAAGTCAGTGTCATCCCTATCTCGTTTCATGGAGTTGCAGCTATAGCAAAGAGCCTGAAAATTGCTAAGTTCGTCTGAACCACCTTTGTTCCTCGGCAAGATATGATCCAGGTCTAGCCTCTTTTCGTGATCAGAAATGCCACATAGCTCACAGTGGAAACCTGCTCGTTTAAAAATTTCGTACCTGATTGTGCCGCTTATATATCCGCTGGACCTTCTTCGGTGTTGCCAAACGCGGGACCCTCGCTTCTCAAGGTACTCATGGAGCTTACTCTCACAGAGGTTAATCAGTGTCTGGACCTGGTCTTTTGAAAAACTATCAAAATCGTTAAGGGTGTACTGCCTCTTAGTCCTTTTTACGATTTCATGGCTTCTCAGAACTCTCCCCACCATGTCCCGAGTAATCTTTTCGTAGTATTCAACCTGGCTCTCGTCTTTGCCCAGAAGAGCCTTGGCTATCTCCCGTTCTGAGCATTTACCATTGTTGTGAACCAGCGTCATCAGCATCACAGGTTGATAAACGTGAGACATCCTCATCCGCTTCTGAATAAAATCTTTTAATTCTTTGAAGTTCATGTATGCATCTCCCGGATTTAAGAACGAAGATACACTGATCTACCACAGTATGGAACTGGCAGCCTTGGTAGTGGTATGCCCGAAGGGCAGAGCAATACCAAGCGGGTTAGCTACCTGAGGGAACCACGGATCCGGCTTCCCCGAAGCAGTGCAGGTACAATATCATGCAGCAATCAATTCAAACGAACTTCAAGGAACCGTCGCAGTATGGACCCTTCTCGTAACCACAGGCTCAAACTCAGCATCATCGTCCCCGTCTACAACGAACAGTCCACGGTGGCCTCGGTCATTGATCAGGTCTGCGGGGTCCATTTAGCGGATCTCGACAAGGAGATCATCATTGCCGATGACGGGTCCAGCGACGACACTCCTGCCGTACTGGAACAACTGAAGAAGGATCATCCTGAAATCATCACCGTTCACACCTCACTGATCAATCTGGGCAAAGGGGCCGCCATCCGTTTCGGCCTGGAGTATGCCACGGGTGATCTCATCCTCATTCAGGATGCCGATCTGGAACTCGACCCAAATGAATACCCTGTTCTTTTGGAACCACTGCTCCAGGGTCAAACCGATGTCGTTTACGGTTCCCGATTCCGCAAGACCTCCAATCAAATTCCTTTTCGAACGCACCTGGCCAACCGATTTCTCACCGAAATGACCAATTTCCTTTTTGGATCCAGGCTGACGGATATGGCAACGGCCTATAAGGTCTTTCGCGCGGACATCATCAAAAGCCTCACCTTGAGGTCCGCTCGGTTCGAGTTTGAACCAGAGGTGACAGCAAAGCTCTTGAGGTCAGGCCATAAAATCGTCGAGGTCCCGATCTCTTACCGACCCCGAAGCGTCCAGGAGGGCAAGACGATTGGCTGGTTGGATGGGATCGAGTACATGTACACCTTGCTCAAATACAGATTCTTCTAGCCTGAATTTCGCAAAGGTTGGCTTCGCTTCGTTCAGATGAAGGCGGGTGGCCCTGTAGCAGACAACTCATGCATGATGCGGACTAGCCAGTCCCATCATTCGGATTCCTTGGCTGAATTCAACGGCTCATTTGACAGAATCAAGCGAGGATTTGTCACCATCCACCTCATCACATCATCCTTGGGATTTTCCTGCCCCAGCGTTTGAAACACCGATTGGAAATCGGGCGGCCTCCACCGTGGCTGATGGCCATCGGTGGCAATGACATCCAGCAGACCCTCTTGAAGAAGCCTCTCCGCACAGGTTTTATTTTGGGATCCCGATGCTCCCGCCAAACTGCGCGCATTCACCTGCATGACACAGCCTAGATTCCGCAGCCGTTCCATTTGCGTCGGATCCTGCTGAACTGCGGCGTAGCGCTCCACGTGAGCAATCACCGGAGTGTAGTCCGCCAAGAGAACGTTCTCCATGATCACGCCAATTTGACTCATGGGAAGTGCGGGCGAAACCTCCACCAGTAGATAGCGGCTTCCATTGAGCGTCAGCACACACCCCTGCCCCAGGGTCTCCAGGAACTCCGGAGAGGCGTAGTTCTCGGCTCCCAGATAGAGATCCATTTCCTTGATATGGGGCTGCTTCTCCTTGTATGAATCCAAATCCCGGATGAGTGCCTCGAATCGATCGCGTATTTCAAGAAAATCATTATTGTTAAAGAGGTCCAGGAACATATGAAGTGTGGCCACCATCCGCCGGGTGCCGGAATCATAGGCGATCCGCAGCATGACAAGGGTATTTTCAAGGCTCTGGGCACCATCATCCACACCCGGCAAGATGTGGGTATGGATATCGATCAAGTTCATGTCCTTACGGTGAGGAGTGACAACGCCAACGCATGGTTGGGGAGCAGCGGTTCTCAGAATCCCATCAGGTTGCTATTTCTTTAGCCCAGGATCGATTGTCATTGTACCAGGCAACCAGGGCTTCCACGCCCTGCTGAAATTCATGTTCGGGCTTCCAGTCCAGAAGCCTTTGCGCCGCGCTGATATCCGCCCAGGTGACCATTACATCGGCAGGGTCACGAGGTCTGAAGTCCATTTTGGCTTTTTTACCCGTGCTTTCTTCGATCATCTTGAGGGCATCCATAAGGACGACCGGTTGGTCCGAGCCGAGGTTGATGATTTCATAGCCCAGAGGCCTTAACGCCTTGACGGTACCTCGGGCTATATCATCAACGTAAGTGAAATCTCGAGATTGGCTCCCATCCCCGAAGATGGTGACCTCGCGCTCCTCGGCAACCCATTGTACGAATCGAAAAGGTGACATGTCGGGCCGGCCGGCAGGACCATAGACCGTAAAATATCGAAGCACGGTTATGTCAATGCCATAGAGATAGTGGTAGGTATAACAGAGGGCTTCAGCCCCCTGTTTGGAAGCAGCGTAAGGTGAAAGAGGCTTTCCGGTAGCAGTCTCCTCGCGAAAAGGCGGCGAGGTGCTCGCCCCATAGACACTGGAACTGGAAGCCAGTACAAACTTTTTGACCTCGAACTCCCTGGTGAGTTCCAACAGGTTCAACGTTCCGGTGACGTTGGTCTCGAAATAAACCCAGGGATCCTTTGTGGACATTCGCACACCCGCTCGGGCGGCAAGGTTGATAACGGCCTCGATTCCTGATTCAAACAGTTCTCTCAACTGCTCTCGATTACAGATATCGAAGGGGTGAAAAACGAAATTCGGCCTGCCCTGAAGCTGCTCCAGACGCCACTGCTTCAAACGAACATCGTAGGCATCATTCAGGTTGTCGATTCCAACAACTTCATGACCCTCGACCAGCAGACGCTCACACACCCTGGAAGCAATGAAGCCCGCCGCCCCGGTGACCAGAAATCTTCCCACAGGCCTATCCTCTTTGACTGAACTTCACAAATCCACCATCCAGCCGAATTCTAATGTCAGGCTCCGTCGCAGGACCCTGCCAGCCAGGGTTCCCATCCTTGCTCTTTGTACGGGTTTGGGGTCTTTCAGTCGTTACCCAAAAATTCATGTTACCAGATTGAACCCTGCCTGGCAGCCGGGTAAGAGGCTAGGAGTCGGAGCGAAGAAAGCCTTTCTGTGCCAGGTACTCGATGATGGTTCGGGCGTTCTCTGCCGGCGTTTGGGCGACCGTATCCAGGGTGATTTCGGGGTTTTCGGGAGCTTCATAAGGATCATCGATTCCGGTGAAACCTTTGATCTCTCCACGCCGGGCTTTCTGGTACATGCCCTTGGCATCCCGGCTCTCGCACACCTCCAAAGGCGTATCCACGAAAACCTCAACGAAATGGCCCTCTTTGACCATGCTTCGCACCTCGTTGCGAGTAGCCCTGTAGGGGCTGACGGCCGCACAAATCACGGTTCCGCCATGCCGAACAATCTCGGAGCCCACGTATCCGATCCGTCGGATATTGGTGTCACGATCCTCCTTGCTGAAGCCCAGTCCCTTGGAAAGGTGAGTCCGCACCACATCCCCG
>JAPYTY010000146.1 GCA_029942065.1 Acidobacteriota bacterium
ACACAAGACGAATAATTTTCCCGAGTTTACCGGGCGGACTTGCCCGGCTCCCTGTGAAGGTGCCTGCGTGCTGGGAATTACCGATCCCCCGGTGACCATCAAAAACATCGAGAACGCTATTATCGACCGCGGATTTTCCGAAGGCTGGATCAGGGCCGAACCACCCGCCGAACGCACCGGGAAAACCATCGGGATTGTAGGTTCCGGACCGGCCGGCCTAACCGCTGCTGCCCAGCTCAACAAGCTCGGTCACGAGGTGACCGTTTATGAACGCGACGACCGGATTGGTGGGCTGCTCATGTACGGCATCCCTCCCATGAAACTGGAAAAGCAAATGGTAGACCGCCGGGTAAATCTTCTGCGCGAGGAAGGGATCACATTCGTGACCAACGCCCATGTCGGAATCAATACCGATGCCCGGGAACTGGTCGAGCGGCACGACGCCCTGCTTCTGGCTTGCGGGGCGACCACCCCCCGAGATCTTCCGATTCCGGGACGAGAACTCGGGGGCGTCCACTTCGCCATGAATTTCTTACTCAAGAACACCAAAAGCTATCTCGACTCCCGGTTCGAGGACGGTCACTTCATCTCCGCTCGCGACAAGAAGGTACTCGTAATAGGAGGGGGTGACACGGGTACGGACTGCATCGGGACCTCCTTACGCCATGGCTGCAAGACCCTGATCAACTTCGAACTCCTGGCCAGGCCCCCGGCCGAACGGGCAGTGGATAACCCGTGGCCGCAATGGCCCCGGATTTACCGGGTCGATTACGGCCACGCCGAATCCTCCAGCAGGTCAGGAAAGGATCCCCGCGAATTCGGTATTCTCTCCAAAGAATTCATCGACGATGGCAACGGCCATGTTGCGGGCATTCGAACAGTGCGAATCGACTGGGACCGGGATGATGATGGCAGCATGAAGATGAAGGAAATCCCCGGCACGGAAGAGGAATGGACCGCCGACCTGGTGCTCCTGGCGATGGGCTTCCTGGGACCCGAAGAAACCCTGGTGCCGAAGCTCGGCCTGGAAACCGATCAGCGCTCCAATTTCAAGGCCGAATTTGGTAAGTTTGCCACCAACGTTGAGGGCGTCTTTGCAGCAGGCGATTGTCGTCGAGGCCAATCGCTGGTTGTCTGGGCCATCCGTGAAGGGCGGGACGCGGCCAGAGAGATGGATCGATACCTTATGGGAAGCGGCACTCTTTCCGGACCTGTCGAGGTCCACCGGACCCTGAACTGATAGAAAAGAGAATGATGGACACTTCATCGCTTGCTTACAAAAAGTGGATGGTCGTGGCCTTGCTCTGGGGCAGTCACTTCATCACCTTCGTCATCCGTATCTCCTTGGGAGTGGTGGCTCCCACCCTGATCAGCATGTACGGTATTTCGCCGACAGCGATGGGACTCATTCTGTCCGGCTACAGCTGGTTCTACATGGCCAGCCTGCTTCCCATTGGATTTCTGGTCGACCGCTTTGGTCCCTTTCTGGTGATGGGATATGGATCGCTGGTCTGGGGGCTGGCCACGATCGCCTTCCCTCTGGTGGCCACCACGGTCTTTTTCTTTCTGATGCGGGGGATGTTCGGGGCGGGACACAGCATGATGATTCCGGGCGGAGCCGCCTCCCTCTCCGATTGGGTGGGCCGCGACCAGCGTGCCCTTGCCGTGGGACTCACCTTTGCCGGCGGAACCATGGGACTGGCCTTCGGATCCCCCACTGCGGCCCTGCTGCTGGATCGTTTCGGTTGGCAGTGGGTCTTTTACATTGTTGGTACCGCCAGCCTGCTCTTCTCACTGGCCTGGTTTCTGCTGTATCCGCTGGAACGGCGAGGACCCCGGACAACTCCCGAGCAGGAGAAGAAGCCCGTGACTCAGAAAGACCGGGTCAGCTGGGGCACCCTGCTTCGCCACCGGTCCACCTGGGGAATCGCTCTGGGACAGGTAGGCTACCTCTATGGCTATTTTTTCTTCGTGACCTGGTTGCCCGGCTACCTGGTGATGGAACGAGGAATGACCGTCATGAGAACCGGATTTGTGGCCAGTCTGCCCTTCCTGGTGGGAATGCTGGGGACCATAGGAGGTGGAGTGCTGGGAGACTTTCTGATCCGGCGGGGCGTCAATCCGACCGTGGCACGAAAGGCCATCATCGGATCGGGACTAACCGGGTCAACCATCATGATCATTGCGGCAGCCTTTGCACAAGAAACCTGGCTGGCCGTTGTTCTCCTGACCCTTTGCATGGGCAGTCTGAGATTAACCACAGCCTCGTCCAATTCGATCCCCATCGATCTAGCGCCACCCCAGGCAACCGCCTCGCTGGCCTCGATTCAAAGTTTAGGAGGCAATACGGGAGGCCTGATCGCTCCCATCCTGACCGGCTACATCGTTGACGTCACCGGATCCTTCCAGCTGGCGCTGATCGTGGCGGGAGGGATGGCTTTGATGAGTGCCTGCTCTTATGTGTTCCTTGTGGGACGTATCGAACCCTGGCAACTGGAATCCAGGACGGATGCCGGCAAGACCTCCTCTTGATTAAGAAATTCCGAAATTCTAAAACCTGAATCCGAAACTTCAAGATTTTGGGTCTTCGGATTTGGGATTTCGGATTTTTGATCAGACTTCTCCTTCCGCGCATGATTCGACTATGTCCAACACCTCCAACAAATCTCTGATAATCCAACATGGCGCCACAGGAGGATCTTCCGACTCCTCCCCTTCCACCAGCCAGGCCACCTGAAAGCCCTCCCGGACCGCTCCCCTGACATCATCCTCAGCATCGTCTCCCACATACAAACAGTGGGTGGGATCGTACCCGGATTTCTCCAGGATAATTTCAAAGAATTTTTGCCCCGGCTTGCGGCAGCCCACTTCATCGGAGATGAAAATCTTCTCGAATCGCCTTTCCAGGTCAAAGCTGTGGAGGGCCCGACGAACGGTTGGCGCATGATCAAAATTGGACGCTAAAATGAGAGGCGTATCTGAGAGTCCGTCCAGAAGGATTTTGGTATTTCCAGGGCAATACATGGTTCGGAACATTTCATCCATGTGAACCTGGGTCATGAACTCCGCGGCTTGAGTATCGAGATCCAGTTGCTTGCACAAAACTTGAAACCGTTCCAAACATGTAACTTCCCGGTCCTCCTGTTTCCTGATCCGGGTGATGACCGCCATACTTCCCAGAAACTCATCCAGAAACCGCCGATAAGGAATGTTTGCCTTGAATTTTCCCTCGAATTTCCGATGCACCTCCACGCTGGTGGTGGGAAGTCGTTGTCCCTTGAAATTCACCTCGGGGAGAATGGAAAAATTAAAATGGAGCAGGGTGTTATAGAGATCGAAAAATACGGCGTCAAATTTCACGAAACACCCGAAGCGTCCGTGACCCGGCTTCAGACCTTCTGTGCAGTGAACTCTGGATCGGGCTCAACCTGCAGGGAAAGAATGAAACGGTTGATCATATTGAAGAATCCTATCAGGGTGACCAGTTCCACCACCTGATCGGAAGTGAAGTGATTGTCCAGCTGGGTCCAGAACTCATCCTGAATTTCATCCGGCTCCTCAGTGATCTGTTGGGCCAGTTGCAGGACTTCCTTTTCATAGTAGTTAAACAGCTCACTGCCGGCAAAGTCATCCATGGCCTCGATCTGCTCGGTCGTCCAGCCTCCTTTTTTAGCCAGTTCCGAGTAGACGGCAACCGTGTACTGACACTTGTTCATTTTGCAGGTCTTCAGGATAGCCAATTGACGAATTTTTTCGCTCAGACTCGTCTCACCCATCAAATGACGATAAAGATCTGCTACCCCCTCGAGGAAGTTCCCGCTGTGCGCCAGGGTCTTGATGAAGTTGGGAACAAACCCAATGTCCTGCTCCATCTCCGAATAGATCTTCTTGGTGTGATCATTTGCGGCATCTAGCTGAACGGGTAAGTATCTGGGCATTCTTTCCTCCGAAACGGGAATATTAGCACAAGCGTTGGTCTCCGACCAGCGCGTTTCAGGTTTCGAATTTCACGTTTCAAGTTGACCTGGTCTTAACTTGAATGGCCCTTCAATGCACCAGATGACCACCAAAATCCACCCGGGCAGTGAGGGGACCGGAAGCCGCTCAAAGAGCGGCCGCTACATCTTGGTGGGAAATCCGAAACCCCAAATCCGAAATCCCAAATCCTGAACGGATCTGAATTCTCTGCGCACGAAGGGGGTTCCTCTGCGTGCGGAGCACGTTTCTCCAGGCTCCTGGCTCCTATCTTCTATCCTCTTTTAGCTGTTTCAACTGCCGGTCGGCAAGATAACTAGAACGTACCAGTGGACCGCTCTCCACATGTTCAAACCCCATTTTCTCTCCCACCTGTTTCCAGCTCCGAAATTCATCCGGGTGATAGTGTCGAACCACAGGCAAATGCTTTGGCGTGGGACGCAGATACTGCCCCAGCGTCAAAATCTGGACATTTCTCTCAACCAGATCTTTCAAGACCTGATGAATCTCATCCTCTTTTTCACCGAGTCCCAGCATCATTCCGGTCTTTGTGACCACATCCGGAGCCCACCCATGGGCTCGATCGAGCAGTTCAAGTGAACGAAGGTAGTCCCCCCCGGCACGGGCCTTGGGATACAAACGGGGCACGGTCTCGATATTGTGTGCCAACACCTCCGGTCTCATCTCCAACACCCGGTCAAGCGACTCCCGGGAACCTTGAAAATCGGGAATCAGCACCTCCACCACACATCCGGGACTGCGCTCCCGAATCGCTTCAATGGTTCGGGCAAAAATGGCGGCTCCTCCATCGGTCACATCATCTCGATCCACCGAGGTCACCACGGCATGCTTGAGTTCCATCACCTCGACGGCTTCCGCTACCCGATGGGGCTCCTCCTGGTCCAACTTCATCGGCGTTCCCTTGCTCACCGCACAGTAGCGACATCCCCGGGTACAGATGTCCCCCAGAATCATGAAGGTGGCGACACCATGACTCCAGCACTCCCCCATGTTGGGGCACATCGCTTCCTGGCAAACGGTATTGAGGCGCAAGCCCCCCATGAGCTTCTTTAACTGATGAGTACGTTCTCCGAAAGGTGCGCGCACCTTGAGCCAGTCGGGATGCCGCCGCTGGACTGGAGCCCTGTTGTTTTCAATAGTCATGTCTCATTCACCATAACAAACGTCGCTGAACCGTTCCAGGACGAGAAACCTGGAACCTGGAAGGCACTGGTCATAGACCAGCGCCTTTTTAGCAGGTTTGTTATACTGAAAAACAGCTGAAAGGAGCGGTTGAATACCGTTCCAGAAGCAGTTCTTGGGGAGCTATGGATCACTACCTGGGATTCGTTTTACTGGTGCTCTTCTCGGCGGGGACCGTTGGGGCCATGATTGCGATCAGCCAATGGTTGGGACCGCGTCGGCACAGTCGGGTCCATGACATGCCGTTTGAATGCGGGATAGAACCTACGGAGATCACCCGTGGTCGTTTTTCGATCAAGTTCTTCGTGGTCGCGCTTTTGTTTATCCTCTTTGATATTGAGTTGATTTTTCTCTTTTCCTGGGCTGTTATCTACAGGGAGCTCGGGCTGTTTGGTTTTGTCGAAATGCTCGTTTTCCTTCTGGTTGTGGTTTCCGGGTTGTTCTATTCCGTAAAGAAGGGAGTGCTGGATTGGAAATAGACTTCAAGGGAAGCTTTCAGTCTGGATTTTTCACCAGCAAACTGGACAGGATGGTGGGGTGGGCCCGCAAGTATTCCATTTTCCAATATCCCTTCGTGACTGCCTGCTGCGGAATGGAATACATGTCAACGGCCTGCGCTCACTATGACGTGGAC
>JAPYTY010000147.1 GCA_029942065.1 Acidobacteriota bacterium
TTCGATACATCATGTGCCTCCGATGGCTGAAATTCTATCAGTTTGTTCCGTGTCTCGAAACGCATAGACGAAAAGGAAAAAAGACAGGAGATGTTTTGAATGTTGGATTTCGAATTTCCTCCCACCTCAGGAATGTGGGAGGCACCTGAGGTGCCGAATCCGTTTCTGAGGTACCTCGTTCGTCTTTCATCAGGTTGTGGCCCCTATTTTGGCTGGACTTGGTTTGAGTTGGCTGGAGTTGGATAGAGTGAGTTTGCCGCGGGCACAGGGCACAACCCCTGAGGACAAGAGACAAGACGATTGTTTTACCAACCTAAAAAAATTTGATGTTACTGATGGTTTCAGGCGCAAAACGGTGCCCTCGATAAAGTAATTCCATCCGGTGATGGGGCCTGACTCCGGCCCAACTTGACATTGATAGTACATCGCGGACCGTACTCAAGGTGATTTGGGGTCGGCCTGACAGGGATTTCACTACCCTTGGGGATAAAGGGACCGGAGCAGCTATAATAGGTGGGGTATGTGTGTGTCCTTGTTGCCACCTCCTATTCTCGTCGCTGACGAAGGTAGCCTCGCTCGGCTCGGCCGCTCTCTCGCCCCTTATCCGGTCGTAGCCGTCGATACTGAATCCAATAGCCTCCATGCCTATCGCGAGTGCGTGTGCCTCATCCAGTTCTCCACCCCCGTCGCTGACTACATCGTCGATCCGATCAGGCTGCCTGATCTGAATCCGCTCGCGCCCTTCTTCGCCAATCCAAGCCAGCAGAAGGTCTTCCACGACGCCGAGTACGACCTCATCTGCCTCAGGCGCGACTACCATTTCGAGTTTGCGAACATCTTCGACACGATGAGCGCCGCGCGCACACTCGGCTGGCCGAAGGTCGGCCTCACCGCCATTCTCGACACCCACTTCGGCGTGAAGCTGAACAAAAAATATCAGCGTTCCGATTGGAAACGCCGTCCCCTGAAGCCGGAACAGTTGGACTACGCGCAGCTCGACACGCACTATCTCGTGGCGTTACGCGACCGACAACTCCAGGCGTTGACTGAGTCCGGCCACTGGGCGGAGGCGCACGAGGACTTTGCACGCCTGGCGCGACAGCGTGGCGACTCGGACAACGCGGGCCCAGACCCGATGGCATTCTGGCGCGTCAAGGGTGCGCGCGACCTCACGCCGGCACAAGCCGCTGTCCTCCAGGCCCTCTTCACGTACCGCGAGGAGCAGGCCGCGCGCATGGACCGGCCCCCCTTCAAAGTCATGGGAGCGGCGACGCTGATGGAGCTTGTCCGCCGCGCTCCGACCCACACCGAAGACCTGCAGGGCCTGCTCGGGATGACGCCGAGGCAAATCCGCCGCCACGCACACGGCGTCTTGCACGCCATCCAAGAGGGACTCCACGCTCCGCCCCAGCGGCCGCCTCAGGCCGATCGCGAGTCTGACGTCGTGAGCGATCGGTACGACCGCCTGCACACATGGCGTAAGAACAGGGCGAGGGCACGCGGCGTTGAGTCGGATGTCATCCTTCCGCGCACGGCGCTCTGGGATCTCGCTCGCCGCCCCCCGCTCACCCATGGCGAACTGGCGCACATCACCGACTTTGGCCCCTGGCGGCGGGAAACGTACGGGGAAGAGATTCTGGCGCTGCTGTCTCGCGCCACCCCTGTGCCGGGTCGCACCTGACGCGGCACTGTCAAGTTAAGCCTCTTTCAGCAACAATCAGCGGATGGAATCATTTTATCGAGGGCATCACTTTCCGCCTGAGATCATCAGTCACATCGCCTGGCTGATCGGGCTTGAAAATGCCTCCAAGTTTGGTTTGAGTTGGCTGGAGTGAGCAGGAGTTGGATTGCCGCGGGCACACTTCGGGCACAACCCCTTGAGCCTCTCCGCATTGGTTCCTTTGCGGGATACCTATCTAAATATTCATGAAAGTATTCGAGGCCAAGGAGAGGCAAGGAAGATACCTTCGTGAAATCCTGAGAGTCCATTGGGGATGGTGGGAGACTTGTGTTAGCATCATTTTCATAACAAGCTTTTAGATTAATGCCACTTGTTTCGGCGCACCTGAGTCCAGGAAGTGCCGACGACCTTCAATTCTTCAACGGGAGGTGCTGAATATGGCTTTCAAACTCAACATCAACGGACGGTCCCATAGCCTGGATATCGAACCCGAAACACCCCTGCTTTGGGTGCTTCGGGACACCATCGGTCTGACCGGTACCAAGTACGGGTGCGGCATTTCCCAATGCGGTGCCTGTACCGTGCACGTGAACGGGCGGGCGGTTCGTTCCTGCGTGACCCCGGCCAGCACCGTGATCGGCAAGAAGATCACCACCATCGAGGGACTGTCGGAGGACAGCAGCCATCCGGTTCAGGTGGCCTGGACCCAGGAGGACGTTCCCCAGTGCGGCTACTGCCAGTCAGGACAGATCATGGCCGCCACAGCCTTCCTCGACAAGTATCCCAACCCGAGCGATGCCGACATCGATCGGGAGATGACCAATCTCTGTCGCTGCGGTACCTACGTGCGCATCCGACGGGCCATCCACCGGGCGGTCGAAATCGCCGGGTCGCGTTTATCTCGGGTATAGGAGGGAGGAACCATCATGACACTCAATCGAGAATTCACTCGCAGAAATTTCATCGTCACCACCGCCGCCGCGGGCGGGGGGATGGCACTGGGTTTTTACCTGCCTGGGGCCCAGGTTTTGGCTGCGGCCACCGGCTTGGAAGGAGCTATCGCGACCAAACCGTGGATGGCGCCAACAGATGGTGCCGGCGCAGAGGTCAACGCCTGGTTGCTTATTGCTCCGGACGACACCGTCACCATCCGCGTCGCCATGAATGAAATGGGGACGGGCGTTTTCACCTCCATGCCCATGATCATAGCCGAGGAGCTCCAGTGCGACTGGGGCAAGGTGAAGGCGGAGTACGCATCGGCCAACAGGAACCTGAAGGAGGGAAAGGTCTACAAGTGGATGGTCACCAGCAGCGGCAACGCCGTCACGCGTTCCCGTGAATACCTGCAGCAGGCGGGCGCAAGCGCCCGAGAGCGACTGATTCAGGCAGCGGCCACCGAATGGGGAGTGCCTCCGTCCTCGTGCACGGCCAAGGACAGCGTCATCACTCACACAGCCACGGACCGAACGCTCAGATACGGCGAACTGGCCAGTGCAGCGGCCAATATCCAGCTGGCCCAGGAACCGGCCATTAAAACGCCCGATCAGTTCACTTTGCTGGGAAAATCGCTGGCGCGGCTCGACACGCCCGTGAAGGTGAACGGCAGCGCAATTTATGGTGCCGATGTCCGGCTGCCCGACATGCTGTTTGCCACATCCAAGACTTCCCCCATCGTTGGGGCAAAGCTGAAGAGCTACAACTTCAGCGCCATCAAGAACCGGCCCGGTGTGCACTCCGTAGTGGAATTTCAGGGCGACAACAAAGCAACAGGTCTGCGAAGCGGGGTGGCCGTGGTGGCCGACACCTGGTGGCGAGCCAAGACGGCTCTCGAGCTTTTACCCATCGAGTGGGACTACGGACCCAATACCCATATCAACTCAAAGGATATCGCCCAACGGGACCTCGAGGTACTCAATAAAAAAACGGGCGCCATCACACTTGACGAGGGCGACGCCCTGGGCGCTATGAACAGTGCTGCCCAGGTGGTGGAAGCGGTTTATTCCGCACCCCACCAGGCCCACGCCCCCCTGGAGCCTTTGGGGTGTACGGCCCAGGTCAAGGACAACCGGGTCGACATCTGGCTGGGAACCCAGAGGCCCGAGAGGGCCTTACAGGAGGCAGCCAGGCATGCGGGCGTGGCACCGGAAAACGCGTACGTTCACAACTGCTTCCTGGGTGGCGGCTTCGGAGGCCGGGTAGGCCGCAGTGAGGTAGCACAGGCCGTAGAGATTGCCAAAACCCTGGGGGGACGTCCGGTCAAACTGCTCTGGACCCGCGAAGAAGACATGAACAACAACTACTACAACCCGAATCCGATGGCCAGATTCCAGGCTGGATTGGGGACAGACGGCATGCCTGTGGCCTGGTTCAACCGGATCACCAGTGATTCCATCTTCTATTGGCGCGGCTGGAAAGGCATCGACGGGGCCGCCTCTGGTCACCTGGACGACATGCCCTACCGCGTCCCCAACAAGCGGGTTGAATACATCATGCGGAATAAACACATTCCCGTGGCCTTCTACCGAATCAGCCCTAACGTCTTCATGCTCGAGTCTTTCATGGACGAGGTGGCTCACGCCAGCGGCAAGGATCCCATCGAGTTCCGGCGCGCCCTGCTCGGTGATGCTCCCCGTTATTTGAATGTGCTCGACAAGGTGGTGGAGAAAGCCGATTGGGGCAAGTCTTTGCCTGAGGGAACCGCACAGGGTTTTTCCATCAGCGAAACCTTCGGGACCGTGGTAGGGGAAGTGGCCCAGGTTTCGGTCAGCAAGCGGGGCGAGGTGAAGGTGGAGAAGGTTGTAACTGCGCTGGACTGCGGAAACACCATCAATCCGCTGATTATCGAAACTCAGGTGGAAAGCGGCATCGCCTTCGGCTTGAGCGCGTTGTTATATGGCGAGATCACCCTGAAAGATGGGAGGGTCGAACAGAGCAATTTTGATGACTACCCCATCATGAAGCTGGGTGAGATGCCGGAAGTGGAAACCCACTTTGCCCTCAGCGGCGGCGACCATTGGGGTGGGATCTCCGGCAGCATGCCGGGGGCTCAAGCTGCGGTGGCCAACGCCATCTTCAGGGTGACGGGCAAGCGCATTCGCTCGATCCCCTTCAAGCACCACGACTTGAGCTGGGGTTAGTGTGTGGGCGCACGTCAGTGCGCCCCTACATCTAGCCCGGATACTGCATGAATTGTCTGCTGCAGTACCGCATCCATCCGCGCTGACCTATGCAGAACCCGGGCTTGGCTGCAAAATCGTGCCAGAATGGAACGTGAAACGTGGTTGCCCACAATCCTGGAGTTGTCTCCTGAACGAAGATGAATTGTAGGGGCGTACTGCGTACGCCCACAAGATATTCTTTATCCATGGCATGAACAGGGCGCACTCAGTGCGCCCCGGCTTAGTCCTTCCGGATTTACTGGGTTTTGAGATGGCGCGAAGACTTGCGGCCGCTACATGACCTAGCCGCTACCCGGGCAAGCCATCTGATTTTTTGGTTTGAGTTGGCTGGAGTGAGTTGGAGTTGGATTGGCGCGGTTACAATTTTGGTTACAAAACGCTGTTTTTGGGCTTAGGAGGAAGAAGGGTATCTTCGCAACTTATTGATTCTAATATGCCCGGGGTGGGGGTCGAACCCACACGAGGGAAACCCTCACAGGATTTTAAGTCCTGAACAGGGGCATGTGAAATCTAACGAAAACCAACGAAAACGTTTTGGTTTCAGGGTTTTCGCCGCTTTCAACGAGTGCTTTCTACCGATATCCGACAGGTTTCTAACTGGACGATAACTGGACGACACTTCAAGAGGATCACCGGAACAATCAGGGGGCTGATTGTCAGGAGCTGGGAAAAAGGAAATACAACGGTAGGAGTCGCGTCGTGATTTAACTCCTAAGAATGAAGGCAAATAGACAGCACAGTTTTGAAGACAACCCAGCCAGATTTTGAGTTTAGTGCCCGATTCACTCGATTTGAACATCATGGGGTTGCTTTGCCCCAGACATGATTGCCTTTGAACTTGGTTGAAGGTGTTTCTTATTTCTCCCGGCTTACTGACCTATGGCAAACGACGAACTTCTCAACCAGCTCATCGATGAGACGAGGCAC
>JAPYTY010000148.1:0-366 GCA_029942065.1 Acidobacteriota bacterium
ATCTGGTGCCTGATCTGCCCGATGCCGGCTACGACGGTTGGGTGCGCGGTTACGGGCTGGTCGATTCGCCCAAGCTTCAGAGCAGACCGGGTCGGATCGTGAACCTGACCGCGGTGCCGGCGCCCGATCCCCATGCGGCGGCGCAGTACTACCCGGCCGGCTACTGGTTCTCGCTGATCGAAGCGCCGGGCAGGGACCAGTTCCCGGGCACTGGTCCCCAGGGGAACGGCATCCCGCCGGAGATGGAAAGCCAGGCCGAGTGGATCAGGAGCCTGAAGTCAGGCGGTTGTATGGCCTGTCATCAACTGGGCAACAAGGCCACGCGGGAAATTCCCGCCGAGCTGGGCAAGTTCGACTCCCTGGTGG
>JAPYTY010000148.1:376-5754 GCA_029942065.1 Acidobacteriota bacterium
CCCTGGTGGCGGCCTGGGATCGGCGCATCCAGTCCGGGCAAGCCGGAGGCAATATGAACGGCGGACTCAACCGACTGGGCCGGCGGGCGGCACTGGAGACCTTCGCGGACTGGACCGACCGGATCCAGGACGGTGAACTGCCATCGGCGCCGTCCAGGCCGCAGGGCCAAGAGCGAAACCTGGTCATCACCCAGTGGGACTGGGCTGACCCCAAGGCCTATCTCCATGATGAGATCTCCACCGATAAGCGCAATCCCACCCTCAATGCCAATGGCCCCATCTACGGTGCGCTGGAGGCCAGCGCGGACTACCTTCCCGTCCTGGATCCGGTCGGGCACACGGCAAGCCGGGTGATCGTGCCGGTTCGCGATCCCAACACCCAGGTGGCGTCCCGAGCGCCGCTCGAGCCCTCGCCCTACTGGGGGGAAGAATCGATCTGGACCAGTCGGGCCAATGTGCACAATCCGATGCTGGATCACAAGGGGCGGGTCTGGCTCACCTCCAGAGTCCGCCCGCGTGACAATCCGCCCTTGTGCCTGGAAGGATCGGACCACCCTTCTGCCAAGCTTTTCCCGGTGGCCCGGGCCAATCGGCATCTGGCGGTCTATGATCCGGCCACCGAGAAGATGACGCTGATCGGTACCTGTTTCGGGACCCACCACCTGATTTTTGCCGAGGATGACAACCACACCCTCTGGACCAGCGGCGGCGGCCCGGTGATCGGTTGGTTTAACACCAGGATGTTCGATGAGACCGGTGACGAGGAGAAGTCGCAGGGCTGGACCGCCCTGATTATGGACACCAATGGCAACGGAAGGCGGGACGCCTATGTGGAGCCCGATGAGCCGATGGATCCGGACAAGGACAAACGGGTCAACGCTCGCTACTACGGGGTTGCCTTCAATCCGGTCGACGGTTCGATCTGGGGATCTTCGCTGGGTTTCCCCGGACTGGTCATGCGTTTGGATCTGGGGTCGGACCCTCCCGCGACGGCTTTGACGGAAATCTACGAACTGCCATGGGGCAATCCCGAAGCACCGGTCCAGGGGTACTCCCCACGGGGCATGGACATCGATCGCAACGGAGTGGTGTGGGCGCCCCTGGCCAGCGGACACCTGGCCAGCTTTGACCGCAGCAAGTGCACCGGGCCGCTCAACGGGCCGACGGCGACCGGACAGCACTGTCCCGAGGGCTGGACTCTTTATCCGGAGCCCTTGCCGCAACTCAAGGGCCTGACCGATTCGGGCAGCGCCGAGGCCAGCTATTACACCTGGGTGGATCAGTTCAACGTCCTGGGTTTGGGCGAGAACGTGCCCATCAACACCGGTAACGAATCGGAAGGGCTGCTGGCCCTCAAGGACGAGGAATGGGTGATCATGCGGGTGCCCTATCCGCTCGGTTTTTATACCAAGTGGATGGATGGCCGCATCGATGATCCGAACACCGGCTGGAAGGGGCGAGGGCTCTGGGCGACCTGGTCCACGCGCGCTCCGTTTCATGCCGAGACCGGCAAGGGAACTTCCAGTAAGGTGGTCAAGTTTCAGCTCCGCACCGATCCGCTGGCGAAGTGAACCGGCATGCCTGACACCGCAAGGCGGGAAAGAAACAGAAATAGGGCAGGGAGTCCGAAGATGAAACGAACGCGAAGAGAAGTGGTCAAGCTGGGAGTGGCAGCCGGAGCATCGCTGCTTCTGGGGGGTGAATCCCTTTCCGCCCAGTCAGCCCGGTTGATTGGACGCACCATTCCCTCCTCCGGGGAAACCGTGCCGGTGATCGGTCTGGGGGCGCGCAACTATCGAGTGGGAGACGACCTGGCCGAACGCGCCCCTTTCAAGGCCGCTCTGAAGGCGTTTGCCGATGGCGGCGGGAAGCTGGTTGACACGGCCCCAGGCTACGGCAACTCGGAAACTGTGGTCGGGGACCTGGTAGCGGAACTGGGGATCCGGGATCAGCTGTTTGTGGCCACCAAGGTGGATCGCGAAGACCGCGAGGAAGGCCTCGAGAGGATCGACAATTCGTTCCGCACCCTGCGGACCGACCGGCTGGATTTGATGCAGGTCCACAATCTCAGGGGCGTGGACACTCAGCTGGGCACCCTGCGGGATCTCAAGGCTCAGGGACGGATCCGCTACCTGGGCATTACCACGTCCTCGGACCGGCAGTACCAGCGGATGATCCAGATCCTGGAGCGGGAGACCCTCGACTTCATCCAGCTGGATTATGCTCTGGACAATCGAAACGTGGCCGATCGCATCCTGCCTCTGGCGGCCGACCGGGGCATGGCGGTTCTGGTCAATCTGCCGTTTGGCAGAGGACGCCTGTTCCGCACGGTGGGCCAGAGGCCTCTGCCGGACTGGGCTGCTGAAATCGATTGTTCCAGCTGGGCCCAGGTGTTTCTCAAGTACGTGGTCTCCCACCCGGCCGTCACCTGTGTGATCCCGGGCACCACCAAGGAGCATCACGCGGTGGATAACCAGGGCGCCGGCCGGGGTCGGTTGCCGGATGGGTCCCTGCGGCGTACCATGGAGAGCTTCATCGACGGATTGACCTGAAAGTGAGGAAGCAAATGTCTTACCCATTGAATCGACTTTCCCGTGGTTTCGCTTTCTTTGTAATTTTGATCGCCTGCGGACTCCAGTTGCGGGCCCAGGATTCTCCGTCCTCTTTCGTCCCGGTCACCGACACCATGCTCGAGAATCCCGATCCGGCCGACTGGCTGATGTGGCGCCGGACCCAGGATGGCTGGGGCTACAGTCCGTTGGATGAGGTGGATCGCGAAAATGTCTCTGAGCTCACGATGGTCTGGTCCCAGGACATGGTGAAGGGCACCCAGCAGGGAACACCCCTGGTGCACGACGGGATCATGTATATGCCCAACCCGCAGGATGTTATCCGGGCCCGGAATGCCGCCACCGGAGATGCTATCTGGGAGTATCGCCGGGAAGTGCCTCAGGACCTGGCCGCCATTATCCGGGATGCCGGGCGTACCAGGAATCATGCCATCTACGGAAACCTGATCATCTCCACCAGCGCCGATGATTACGTGTTCGCCGTTGATGCGGTCTCGGGTAAGCAAGTTTGGGAAACCCTGATACTCGATTTCAGGGTCAACCCCGCCCTGCAAAGCTCCGGTCCCATCATCGCCGACGGCAAGATCCTTTCCGGTCGAAACTGCTATGCGGAGGGCGGACCCGAGGCCTGCGTCCTCACCGCCCACGATGCGCGAACCGGTCAAGAATTGTGGCGCACCCGGACCATCCCCAGGCCGGGCGAGCCGGGCGATGAAAGCTGGGGCGAGGTTCCCTTTGACCGAAGGTGGCACGTGGGCACCTGGATGGTGCCCAGCTACGATCCGGAGCTCCGGCTGGTATACACCGGAACCTCGGTGACCTCCCCGGCACCCAAGTATATGCTGGGCGCCAACGACCTTCAGTACCTCTATCACAACTCGACCCTGGCCCTGGATATCGATACGGGGGAGATCGTCTGGTACTACCAGCATGTGGTCGATCACTGGGATCTGGATCACCCCTACGAGCGCATCCTGATCGACACGGCCGTGGCGCCGGACCCGGAGGAGGTGAGCTGGATCAATCCCGGTGTACGGCCCGGCGAGAGGCGGCAGGTACTGACGGGCATTCCGGGTAAGACCGGCATCGTCTATACCCTCGATCGCAAGACGGGAGAATTTTTATGGGCTCGACCCACCGTGACTCAGAATGTTGTGGATAACATCGATGGCGCCACCGGTCGTGTCACCGTCAATCCCGAGGTGATCTTCACCGCTGCGGGGCAGCAGCGCCTGGTGTGCCCCAATTCCGGCGGCGGTAAGAACTGGCCGCCCGGGGCCTACAGCCCCATGACTCATGCCATGTACTTCCCGCTGCAGAATGCCTGCATGAGCATGACGTCCAGTGAGCCGGGACCCACCTTTGATTTCCTGGATGCTCCTCCCGGCACCCGCCAGCAGTCGCGGTATGGATTCAGCAGTCACGCCCAGATCACTCCGGGAACCAAAAACGTTGGAAGGATCGAGGCGGTCTCCGTGGAGACCGGGGGAACCCTCTGGAGGTATGAGCAGCGAGCGGCGGTGACGGCTCTCCTAACCACTGGAGGTGGACTCGTTTTTGGGGGGGACTCCAATGGAGGTTTCCGGGCCTTGGACCAAGACACCGGAAAAGTACTCTGGGAGGTCAATCTCGGCTCGGGAGTCACGGGCCATCCCGTTACCTATTCCGTCGATGGCAAACAGTATGTTGCGGTGAGTACGGGCGTCTCGGTGGTGACCGCGATTGCCGGCATGCTGGCGCCGGAGTTGAGCACCGGCGTGGACAACACACTCGTTGTGTTCGCTCTGCCGTAGCCCGGGCCAGGGCTCGGATGAGGTACGCTGCGGGCTACCGAAAAAATTCCGGCCCATGTTGTTTTGGCCTTTTCTTGATGCTGTTGTGAGTTTGGAGGTTTCACTGGAAATATGATCAAGAACATACTCAAGTCGATTGCCGCGGTTCTGGCTCTGATTGTGTTGACGCTTTCGGTTTTGTACGTCAACCGCCGTGATCCTTACCGCATTATCCCGGGCAAGCAGATTACGGGAGAGGAAGTTCCCGGGCTGATCGATGACTGGAGCTTCACGCTGGAGCATCGCGGGGTCGTCAACGAAGTTCGACCCTCGAATCCCTACTCCGTCAATACCTCCAGTCTTTTGGTGGAGGACGTTCTCTATATTCCTTCCGGAAGCGGCGAACACAGCCGCTGGGCGCAATTTCTGGTGGAGGATCCCAACATGAGGCTCAAGGTTGGGAACAAGATTTACAAGGTGCGGGCCATCCGGGTGGAAGAGCCGTCCCGTCTGGACAGGGTCCGTGAGGCTTATGGGAAAAAGTACCCGCGCACCCCGGCGGAAAACATCGCGAACTTCTGGTTTTTTCAAGTTGAATCGCGCTGAGTCCGTATCGGGCAGAATCCTGGGTAGAGCATCTTTGCTGGGGATCAGTCTGGGCTTCCTGGTGCTGGAGTTGGTCCCAGGCGACACCCTGGCTGAGCGGGTTACCAAGGGGCCATTGCCGGTTGAGGAAGCCCTGGAGGTTTGTCGTCAGATTGCTGAAGGGGTGGAGGCGGCCCATTGACACTCAGGCGAAGGGTGGGTATGGTCTTAACGACTACTTTAGTTAAAGGCCCCCTGAAGTGATCGATGAAAACAACAATGAGGGCCTTCAGTTAGTCTTACCTTGCGACGATCCCCAAGGAACCACCGACCAGAAGCGTGAAACCGAATAAGAAGGTTATTGTGTTCTGCTCCTTTGTGATCAAGTAGCGTTGGATTGATGACAAGAACATTCCTCGTAGGAGGAGGACATGAACCGTAACAAACTTTA
>JAPYTY010000149.1 GCA_029942065.1 Acidobacteriota bacterium
CAACAAGTGGCTCTGGTAGAGGCTTACGCCAGGGCCCAGAGTCTTTTTCACACGCCCGGCAGCCCTCCAGCCGCCTACAGCGACTCTTTGGAATTGGACCTGGCAAGCGTTGAGCCCAGCCTGGCCGGACCCAAACGGCCCCAGGATCGAGTTCCCCTGGCCAACTCCAAGGGCGCCTTCCAGGAGGTGCTGGCCACCATCACCCGGGATGCTCCGTCGGTCAAACTGAGCCTGCCCGGTAATGGTGGGGCCGTGGAAGCGGAACTGGGACACGGGGCGGTGGTCATTGCTGCCGTCACCAGCTGTACCAATACCTCGAATCCTTCGGTCATGATCGGCGCCGGTCTGCTGGCTAGAAACGCGGTGGAACGTGGCCTCCAGAGCCGGCCCTGGGTCAAGACCAGCCTGGCTCCGGGATCCAAGGT
Source organism: Acidobacteriota bacterium (assembly GCA_029942065.1). Lineage (GTDB taxonomy): Bacteria > Acidobacteriota > UBA6911 > RPQK01 > JADFOI01 > JAPYTY01. The sequence continues at coordinate 426 of JAPYTY010000149.1, forward strand.
GGTGACCGAATACCTCGAGGCAGCAGGGCTGCTTGTCCACCTCAATCAACTGGGCTTCAACCTGGTAGGCTATGGCTGTACAACCTGTATTGGAAACAGCGGTCCGCTTCCCGAGCCTATCGTAGGTGCCATTGAAGACCATGATCTGGTGGTTTGCTCGGTGCTTTCCGGAAATCGAAATTTCGAGGGAAGGATCAGTTCCCATGTTCGGGCCAACTATCTCGCCTCTCCTCCGCTGGTGGTGGCCTACGCACTGGCCGGAACCATGGATCTGGATCTTTACCATGAGCCGCTGGGTCAGGACCGGGACGGTCAGGACGTCTACCTCAAGGATATCTGGCCTTCTGAAGCGGAAGTGCTCAGAATCACCCGGGAGGCGTTGACCAGTGAAATGTACGCCAGCAAGTATGCGGATGTTTACAGCGGGGATGAGGCCTGGCGAGCCCTGCCCATCCCTTCAGGAGATCGTTTCGCCTGGGAGGATGAGTCCAGCTACATCAAGCAGCCTCCCTTTTTCCAGGACATGCCCCGGCAACCACAGCCGGTGAAAAATATCCCCGGAATGCGAGTGTTGGCCCTGCTCGGGGATTCGGTGACCACCGACCACATTTCACCGGCCGGATCCATCCCCAGGGAGGGGCCTGCCGGACGTTTCCTGATTGCCCAGGGAGTCGAGCCCAAGGATTTCAACTCCTTTGGCTCCCGGCGTGGCAATCATGAGGTCATGATGCGGGGTACCTTCGGGAACATCCGTCTACGCAACCTCCTGGTTCCGGGGACCGAGGGAGGCTACACGCTGCACCCGTCATCGTCGCAGCCGCTATCGATATACGATGCAGCCATGAAATACCAGGAGGAGGGGACACCCATGCTGGTGATTGCCGGCAAAGAGTATGGTTCGGGTTCTTCCCGGGACTGGGCTGCCAAGGGGGCACGTTTGCTGGGTATCGAGGCGGTCCTGGCTCAGAGCTACGAACGCATTCACCGCAGCAATCTGATCGGGATGGGGGTTCTGCCGCTTCAGTTCCTGGAAGGCGAAACTCCGGAGACCTTGGAATTGAGCGGACTCGAGACCTACGATCTGCTGGGTCTGGAGGATGGCCTGGAACCGGGTCAGAAACTGACCCTTCAGGCTGAGGCCCCGGATGGAAGCGTCAAATCCTTTTCGGTTCTGGTCCGGGTGGACACTCCCAATGAGGGGACCTATTACCAGCACGGCGGGATCCTGCACTATGTGCTCAGGTCGATGCTGTAAAAAGGAGCCAGGAGAAGCGCGCTTCGCGCGCGGAGAAACTCCTCGCTGACGCTCGGAGTGGAGAAACGCGTCGCTTATGCTCCGCGTGGAGAACGATCCGGATTTGATATTAGGTCCGGCTTCGGATTTCTAATTTTTCTGTCCCGTTGTAGCGGCCGCTTTTTAGCCCGACTCTCTCACACCCGCTCTACTGCATCGGCGCACCGAGGCGCCTTCCACACTCCGGACTCTTAATTTTTTATTCTAGCTTCTGGATTCTTCTCGCCGTGGTCTCCCGCACTCATGGAGTTGTCTCCTGAACAGAGATGGAGGTGTAGGGGTGTACTGCGTACGCCCACAAGACAATCTAATTCAATGGCTAGGATAAGGCGCACTCGGTGCGCCCTTCTTGGCTTCACCGTCCTTGCTGTGGGCGCACTCAATGCGCCCCTACACCAGGCTGCAGGATGGCGCCGAATTGGAACGTGAAACCTGGAACGTGGAACGTGGAACGCGCTGGTCGAAGACCAGCGCCCGGGGCGCCTCCTACATTCCTGGAGTTGTCTCCTGAACTGAGATGGAATGTAGGGGCATACTGAGTACGCCCACAAGATAACCTTTGTCGATGGCATGTTCAGGGCGCACCCGGTGCGCCCCGACTCGATTCTTCCGGATGGAAGTGGGATTGCGACGGTCCAAGACCGTACTTCCCCTTGGCTTCACCATCCTTGCTGCGGGCGCACTCAGTGCGCCCCTACAACAGGCTGCAAGATTGTGCCTAATTGGAACGTGAAACGCCGCTGGTCGAAGACCAGCGGCGTTAGCCCTATCCTTCGTTAGGGCAGTCCATGCCCGCCAGATAGCCCGTCACCGCTGTCCAGTGCTCATCCATGTCCCGATGGGGGGCGTCCAGTGGCCGCGGAGCGACAGCGGCCGGTGTGGGCGTGGATGCCCACCTGGTGGGGACCCGGTAGGGTTCATGGGGCAGTCCCTTCGGGGGCCCTGCCGGTGGAAAGGGCTTCCAGTAACTGGTCGTGTGTTTTCTTACTGTGTTCATTGTGTACCTCCATTTAATTTAATTTGTTCGAATTATGTCCGACATTAATCCATACGCAAAAAAATGTCTGACATTGATATATCTAAGATTGAAGTGATATAATTTGGGACAGAATTGCTTTAAATGGAGACTTTATGAGTTCAAGGAAGCCCTGGCAGAAGGGTGAAGTATGACCAGCAAGAGAGAGTCTTCCATCCCGCCTTATATTTCCTATCGGACCTTCATCAACTTTCTCAATGAGTTGCGGACCCGAGGCCTGCCCTCCAGGGTCGATCGCAGCGTGATGACCCACAAATCTGGCACCATTCAGTCGCAGCTCCTTTTGACCCTGAATTACCTGGGTCTGCTGCGCGGATCGGGCCAGCCGACCGACCAGTTCAAGCAGTTGATCGAGAGCGAGGACCCGCAAAGACAGGTGGTTTTACGGGGGATCCTCAAGACCTCCTACGGCTTTGTCTTCAAGAGCGAAATTGGCCTACAGAACGCCACCGCGGAACAAGCCGAGGAACTTTTTCAGAAGACCGGAGCCTCGGGAGAGACGGTCCGGCGGTCGATTGCCTTCTTTTTAGCGGCTGCCAGGGACAGCGGGATTCCTATCTCGAATTACATCAAGCCTCACAAGAGAAGGAAAGCAGCCGCCAGGCCGGGCCGCCCTCCAGAGGCGGATGGGTTGGATTCAGAGGTAGATCCGGGCCTCGCAGGGGATTTCAAGAAGGTAACCCTCAAAAGCGGGGGGATTGTGAAACTCGAACTGGCGGTCGATATGTTCGAGTTGGCCGGGACGGACCGCGAATTTGTTTTCGGACTGATTGATTGTCTCAAAGAGTACGAACAGCAATAAAAAAAGGGGATTCGGGAGGGCAGGCTGGAACTCTCAAAATCTAAGGATATAAATTAGCATTATCTACTTAAACGTCTTTAAATAAATGACATTATTCCGAATACGATTCGACCCAATGATATTGCTTGCGATGTTGAATTCGACCCACTTCCTCCGTACTCATAACCTGAATCGTTCGAAAGTCCTCCCGGGATGCCGTGGGTGGGCGGAAGGTCAGAAGATACTGGGTTTTCAGTTCCTGGGCGACTTCCATGTAGCTGTTCCTTAAATCTGCCAGTTTTTCCGGAAAGAAAATCCTCCCACCCGTCACTTCCGCCAGATGGGACAGAGAGTTTTCCTTGTCCTGGAAGTAGGCGGCCAGGAAGTCCTCATCCTCTCCCAGAATGTTTTTCATGACCTGATTGAGAAATTCGATGCGGTCGCTTTTCTCGATCCTGGGGCGGACTAAACGGGTACGGCTGACAATATAAAGGGAGATGTCGGATTGGAGCAGAAGATCTAAAACCGTCTCGAAACGGGAAAGGCTCTGATTGTCCAGGCCATCGGTGAACAAAATAATGATTTTTTTGCCGGAGACCGGGGCCAGGGTGTCCAGGGAAGCAAACTCCAGGGCATCGTAAAGGGCGGTGCGGTAGCCGCGCTGCAGGTCCTTGAGGGAGTGCCGCAGCGAGTTTCGATCCCGGGTCCACCCCTGAAGGACCTGCAGTCCTTCGGAAAAGGAGACCACGGCCATCTGATCTTCCGGGTCAAAGGCCAGGGCGAATTGATAGGCGGTTTCTTTGATTTCGGCCAGTTCCTCCTTGAGGCTGCCGCTCACATCCAGCAACAGCAGGACGTGAAGCGGAGTTCGGTCCAGGATGAAGTTCTCGATCAGACGGGGCTCATTTTCATCCAGCAGTACAAAATCTTGGCGGGTCAGACCGGTCAGCACTCTTCCCTCGGAATCAAAGACGCTGACAGGAACCTTGACCAGGTCGGCTCGGACCTGGAAGGAAGGCGCAGTCTGCGCCCCAAGAAATGAACTGAACAGCACACCAAGGATCAGAACCAGCATGGTCCTTCATTATACCCTTCGGATGATCTGAACTAGGATGATGTGTCATCGGGCAACCACCGGAGCACCGGATGGCGGGCGGCCCGGACTTCATCCAGCCGGGTCAACTTGGCATCAGCCGGGGCGGCGGTAACTTTTTCAGGATTCTCGGCGGCTTCCTGGCTGATGGTAATCAGGGCCTCGATAAAGGCATCCAGCTCTTCCTTGCTGTAGCTTTCGGTTGGTTCGATCATCAGGGCACCGCGAACGTTCAGCGGAAAATAAGTGGTGGGCGGATGGAATCCGTGGTCGATCAGTCTTTTTGCGATATCCAGGGTGGTGACACCTGTTTTGTTCTGGCGGGAGTCGGTGAATACCACCTCATGAAGAGTCGGTGTGGAGTAGGGGAGGTCGTAATGGTCCTCCAGACCTCGGCGGATATAATTGGCGTTCAGGACCGCAACCTCACTGAGTTCCTTGAGGCCGTCCCGGCCGCATGTGAGGATATAGCAGAGGGCACGAACCACCATTCCGAAATTCCCGTAAAAGGCATGAAGCCGGCCAATGCTGCTGGGCGGATCGTCGTCGAGTCGATAGGTTTCTCCCTCTCGCCGAACCGTGGGGAGGGGCAGGTAAGGGGAAAGGATCTTCTTGCAGGCTACCGGTCCGCTCCCGGGACCACCCCCTCCGTGGGGAGTGGAAAAGGTTTTGTGCAGATTCAAGTGCAGTACATCGATGTCCATGTCGCCGGGTCGTGCATATCCCATCAAGGCGTTGAAATTGGCGCCATCCATGTAGATCAACCCGCCCTTGGCATGGACAATCCGGCTGATCTCCTCGATGTAGGTTTCGAAGATCCCCATGGTATTGGGGTTGGTCAGCATCAGGCAGGCGACATCCTCGGTCATTTTTTCCGCCAGCGCCTGGACGTCAATGCGGCCCTGCGCGTCCGAAGGGATGGGAAGGGCCTCGTATCCGGCCATGATCGCACTGGCGGGATTGGTTCCGTGGGCGGAGTCCGGGATGAGAACGAATCGCCGGGGACGTTCGCGTTCCACGTGATAGGCCCGGACCATCAGGATTCCGGCAAGTTCCCCTTGAGCACCTCCGGCGGGCTGCAGGGACACGTCATCCATTCCGGTGAGTTGCTTAAGATAT
>JAPYTY010000150.1 GCA_029942065.1 Acidobacteriota bacterium
AAACACAGCTTGCCCATCTGAGCGAGAAAAAGCGGATCGTGACTCAAACGACTCTCCGGTCCGTTCCCGAAGAGCAGCCCTTGAAACCTCCCGAGGACACCGGGCCGGACACCCCTCCGACGGTCACCCTCAAGCTTTCTCCTGACTCCATTCCTCCCTCGCCCGCTACCGTGACCGAAACAGATTCCACGGCTCCGCTCACTCCTGTTCGTGAAACCCAGATCATTCAACCCTATCGCTTTCCAAATCTGGACTTTCTGGCATCCGCGGCCGAGGCAGGGGAAATCAACGAGGAGGAGCTCATTGAAAGGGCCCGGCTCCTGTCCGCCAAGTGTGCCGAATTCGACGTCCATGGGCGCGTTCTCCAGATACACCCTGGCCCGGTTGTGACCACCTTCGAATTCAAGCCGGAAGCCGGCGTTAAATACAGCCGCATCACCAACCTGGCAGACGACCTTTGTCTGGCCTTACGGGCTGAATCCATCCGGATCGATCGAATTCCCGGTAAAAATACGGTGGGCATCGAGGTTCCTAATCTGGATCGACAGATCATCGGTCTCAGGGAGATCCTGGAGGGAGCCGCTTTTCAACAATCCGGCTCCAAACTCACACTGGCCCTGGGAAAACTCATCAACGGCAACCCCTACGTGAGCGACCTGGCGCGGATGCCGCACCTGCTGATTGCCGGCGCCACCGGCTCGGGCAAAAGTGTGGCCCTGAACTGCGTGGTCTGTTCCCTGCTCTACAAGGCCAGCCCGGCCGAGGTCCGCGTCATCATGATTGACCCGAAGCGGTTGGAATTAGGGGTTTACGAGGATATCCCCCATCTTCTGACCCCCATCGTGACCGATCCCAGGAAGTCGGCCAATGCGCTGAACTGGGCGGTGTCGGAAATGGAGCAGCGTTATAAAACACTGGCAAAGGAAGGCGTCAGAAATACCGATCAGTACAACCAGTTAATCGACGAAGGAGCGGAAGGATTCGAGGAAAGGGAACGCCTTCCTTACATTGTTCTGATCGTGGACGAACTGGCGGATTTGATGATGACGGCAGGGAAGGAAGTCGAAGCCTCTCTCACCCGGATTGCCCAGATGGCCCGGGCGGTGGGCATTCACCTGATCCTGGCCACCCAGCGCCCCTCGGTGGACGTTTTGACGGGTCTGATCAAGGCCAATTTCCCCTGTCGAGTTTCGTTTCGGGTCTCTTCCCGGGTCGACTCTCGAACCATTCTGGATTCCAACGGCGCTGAGCGGCTCCTGGGGAACGGCGATATGCTCTTTCTGCCCCCGGGGACTTCGCGGTTGATTCGTATTCACGGAGCCTTTGTCAGTGAAAAGGAAATCCGCAAGGTCACGGAGTTCCTCAAAAACCAGGCAGAACCCAATTACCAGGAGGAAATCCTGGAAGGAGAATCCAACACAAAAGAGAGCACGATGGTGGATTTGGGCCAGTTGGAGGACGCTCTGTACGAGGAGGCCGCTCGCTTCGTGGTCGAGACAGGAAGAGCTTCCACCTCCCTTCTCCAGCGCCGCCTGCGAATAGGATACGGCCGGGCCGCTCGCCTGCTGGACATGATGGAGCATGAGGGCCTGGTGGCCCCCCCGGACGGCAGCAAGGCCCGCGAAGTCCTGGTTCCGACCGACTACTTCGAACAGATCAATGACAATTAGCGGAATATAACCCGGATTTTGCTGAATACAGACTAAACAACTGATTTGAGCACTCCGAACTCACACTTTTCTTTTGGAAGGCAATCCGATATCATAGTAAATAGGATGAAAAGGCTCTTTTTACCCTATCTATTGGTTGTTCTTCTCTCTCCCACCTGGTTAATCGCAGCTGAAAAAAATGACGTACCTCCCCGGTTCCGGGTTGCTGTCGATACCGTCGTAGTGCGGGTGACGGTCACGGACCCGCTCAACCGCTATGTGGTGGGATTGGACCGGGACCACTTCAGAGTCTTTGAAAACAAGCTGCAACAAACGTTGACCCATTTTTCCAACGATAAATCTCCCATCAGCGTCGGCATCATCATGGATATGAGCGGGTCGATGGGCGACAACATTTTAAGCGCCCGAAGCTCTGTGATCCGATTTCTGGAACAGGGCGACGCTGAGGATGAGTACTTCCTGGTCACCTTCAACGAACGCTCCGCCCTGGTCAGGGACTTCACCAATCGGAGCGAAAACATCAGCAACGAAATCTCCATCTCGAATCCCAAAGGGCGCACAGCTCTGTACGATGCCATGTACCTGGGTATGGAAAAGATCCGTGAGGGCCGCCATCAGAAAAAAGCTCTCATTGTCATCACCGACGGAGAGGACAACAGCAGCCGATACACCTTCAGCGAGTTAAAGGACTATGTCAAGGAATCCGATGTCCAGATCTATGTCATCGGCGAGCGAGGCGACATGGGCTACGGCCGCGGCATTATTTCGGAAATCGTCCGTTTAACAGGCGCCCGAGCCTTCTTCCCCAATAATTTCAAACAGCTGGATTACTTTGTCGACCTGATTCACTCCGAACTGCGCAACCAGTACCTTGTTGGTTACACTCCCACCAATAACCGCTCGGACGGCTCCTGGAGAAAACTCACGGTTCGGCTCGATCCCCCCGAGGGCATGCCCAAGCTGAAAGTGCGTGCCAAGCAAGGTTATTTTGCTCCCCGAAATTAAGTTCGAGGAACCCTTCATTCGCACCCAATGCTGATAGCCTTCTCACCCTCTGTTGTCCTGTCCATTTGCCTGCTGGCACTGCAATGGACGGCTTCAACGTCTTTCTCCCAGGGACAGAGTTCAGGCCGGCGCCCGGCCCAGTTTCGCACCGAAGTCGACCAGGTCGTTTTGTACTCCACCGTCTACGACCAGGACAGAAATCTGGCCTCCGGACTTCAGAAGGAGGAATTCACGATTTACGAAGATAAGGTGGAGCAGGCGATCACCTATTTCGGGCAGGACGATGTTCCCTCCACGGTTGGCATCGTGATTGATTCCAGTGGAAGCATGCGCGACAAATTCGACCTGGTGACGGATGCGACCCATCTCTTTCTGTCCATGAACAATCCTGAAAACGAACTGTTTTTCATCTCGTTCAAAGGCGAAGTCCGACTGGAAGAGGACTTCACCCAGGATGTCGAGGACATTTACGACGCACTGGACAACGTGATCGTCTCAGGGGGAACCGCCCTTTACGACGCCATCCATCTGGCTGTGGAAAAAGCCGCCGAAGGGAGCGAACTGAAAAAAAGCGTCGTGATATTCACCGACGGGGAGGACAAAGATAGTTACTACTCCCATGAAGAATTGCTCGAAAAAGTGGAGGAAAGTGACGTTCAGCTGTACATCGTTTCCTTCCTGGACAAGGATCTCCCTACCAGCGGAGGATTTTTTGGCATCTTTAAATCGGCACGGGAAAAAATCCAGCAAGCCATCAGAGTGATCCCGGAGAATACGGGAGGAGAAGCATTTTTTCCCGACAAAATAGAAGAGCTCAATGAGATCTTTCGTTCCATTGCCTACGAGCTTCGACACCAGTATCGACTAGCTTATATCTCCAGTAATCCGGTCAAGGACGGGACCTGGAGAAGAACCGATATAGTGCTCAAAGATGCCCAGCAAAGGGGTTTCAAGGTTCGGGCTAAAAAAGGATATTTCGCCAAAAAAGACACGCCTTGAACCTTCCCGGGATTGACTTGTAGGGATCACCCTCCTATCCTTTGCCTCATGGCTCAGCCCAGGTCAGATAAAATTTGGCACAATGGCCAGTTCGAGGACTGGGACAAGGCCAACCTGCACGTGACCTCCCATGCCCTACACTACGGCACCTCCTGGTTCGAAGGGATTCGATGTTATAAAACTTCGCGCGGTTCCGAGGTCTTTCGTCTTCGGGAGCACACCGAGCGATTGTTTAATTCCTGTAAGATCTATCGCACTCAAGTCCCCTATCTCCTGGATGACTTTCAAGAGGCGATCCTGGAGACCATCCGGATCAACAAGATGAACCATTGCTATATTCGGCCCATCATCCTGCTCGGGGTCGGCAGCCTGGGCCTCAATCCGCTGGATATTCCAGTTGAATCCTACATCATGGTCTGGGAATGGGGACGTTATCTTGGTGAGGGGGCTACTGAAAGCGGGGTGGATGTGTGTGTTTCAAGCTGGTCTCGCGCGGCTCCTAACACCTATCCCGCCATGGCCAAGGTGGGGGGCAACTATATCAATAGCATCCTCATCAAGCTCGAGGCTGTGGTCAATGGGTTTGCCGAGGGTGTGGCCCTCGATAGTCAGGGATGCGTCAGCGAGGGCAGCGGCGAGAACATTTTTTTCATCCGTGACGGCAAACTGTACACGCCCCCGATCAGTGCAGCCATCCTGCCGGGCATCACCCGAGATACCGTCATCACCCTGGCTCAAGAGCGTGGCTATACGGTTTTGGAGCAACCCCTCCCTCGAGAGATGCTTCACATCGCTGATGAAGTCTTTCTAACCGGCACCGCGGCGGAAATCACCCCTATTCGATCGGTGGATCACATCGCGGTTGGCGATGGGAAGCCCGGCCCGATCACGCTGGAGATCCAACGTGATTTTTTTGACTACGTGGAAGGCAGGGTCGAGGATCGACATGGGTGGATGACGCCGGTCTACGAAGAAGAACACGCCAGGAAATGAGCGGCCGTCCTTCGAACGTCCGCGTTTAACGACCCACGTTCCATGTTTCACATCTAAGAAACAGAATTCAGGATTCAAAATTCAGAATGGAACACTCAGGTATCGGGTTTTGAATCCCCCCTTGAGTTTATTTCGGATTTGGGACTTCGGATTTCGGTTTTTCAACCCCAGGTCGCATTCATGAATTACCCCGACAACGAATCGTGAAATCTGAAACGAACAAAATCTACCAGCGTTCTCTACGATTGCTGGGCAGAAGGAATCACAGCCGTCTGGAACTGGGCCGCAAGCTTGAGAGAACCCATCCTTCGGACCTGGTGGAAGAGATCCTGGATCGTTTGGAAGAAAAAGGTTTTCTCAATGACAGGACTTTTGCTCTGGAGCGTGCCCGTTTGGGCCGCAAGCGGCGACTCTGGGGTGACTTACGAGTGTCCCAGGATTTAAAAAAATTGGGCATCGATGCTAGAATGATCGAGCAAGTCTTGGAGCAGGTAAACCAGGAAACAGGAGAGGTGGAAAGCCTTCAAGAGGCAATCGATCGTTGGGTGAACAAATCAGGAGAGCCCGACACCCTTCCTCCTCTAAAGAAACTGCATGATCGCTGTATTCGCCTGGGATACGCTCCCCATATGGTCCGTGAGCAGCTAGGTCCTTACTTTGACCACCTCAACTGGAGTCAAAAAAATGAGAACGGCCGCTGAGATACGTGAGGACTTCCTGACCTTCTTTGAAAGTCAGGGGCACAAGCGCGTCCAGAGCGGCTCACTGGTTCCTGAAAATGATCCGACTCTCCTGTTCACCAATGCAGGGATGAACCAGTTCAAGGATGTCTTCCTTGGATTGGAAAAACAGGACTTCCACCGTGCCGCCAGCAGTCAGAAATGCATGCGGGTCAGCGGCAAACACAATGATCTGGAAACAGTGGGACGCACCGCTCGACATCACACTTTTTTCGAAATGCTGGGAAATTTCTCCTTTGGCGACTATTTCAAAAAGGACGCGATTCGCTATGCTTGGGAGTTGTGTACCCAGGTCTACACGATCCCTCCCGATC
>JAPYTY010000151.1 GCA_029942065.1 Acidobacteriota bacterium
GGATAACCCAGGCCCAGGTGCTTGGCCAGTTTGTCGAGGGCTTCCCCGGCCGCATCGTCGCAGGTTCGAGAAATTTCCTGGTAGTTTCCGGGTTCCTTCAGATAAAAAAGACTGGTATGACCGCCCGAGACCACCAGCGAAAGGGCTGGAAACTCGGCCTGGGGGTGATCCAGAAGGATCGAAGCGATGTGCCCGTCCAGGTGGTTGACTCCGACAAAGGGAATCTTCAGAGCGTAGGCCAATCCTTTGGCATAGGCCATTCCGACAAGCAGGGCGCCCACCAGACCCGGTCCCCGGGTCACGGCGATCGCATCAATCTGTTTCCAGTCCAGTTCGGCTTCCTGGAGACACTGCTCGACCACGAAGCAGATATTGTCAACATGCTCGCGGCTGGCCAGTTCGGGAACAACGCCGCCAAATTCTTTGTGGACCGGGACCTGGGAGGAAACCACACTGGAAAGAATCGTTTTCCCATCTTCGATGAGTGCGGCCGCGGTCTCATCACAGCTGGACTCAAGCCCAAGAATGATCATCGCTCGAACAGGGCCGCGATCGACTCCTGATAGGGGGCTTTGACGACTCCTTTTTCGGTGATGATGGCGGAAACAAGTTTATTGGGCGTCACGTCAAAGGCGGGATTGGCCACAGAAATGCCGGGCGGAACCAGCATTTGTCCCTTGATATGGGTCACCTCGGTGATGTCCCGTTGCTCGATGGGGATTCCCTCGCCGGTCGGGGTCCCCAGGTCAATGGTGGACAGAGGGGCGGCCACATAAAAGGGAATCTGGTGCTCCCTGGCCAGAACGGCCACGGTGTAGGTTCCGATTTTATTGGCGACATCGCCATTCCCGGCAATCCGGTCCGCTCCCACCACGACGGCCTGGATCTGATTGGCCTTCATGAAATATCCAGCCATGTTGTCGGTGATCAGCGTACAGGGGATCTTCTCCTTCATCATCTCCCAGGTGGTCAGACGGGAGCCCTGCAGGAAGGGCCGGGTTTCATCGGCAAAGACCCGGATCTCCTTGCCGTTCTCAACAGCCGCCCGAATGACACCCAGGGCCGTTCCATAGCCGGCCGTCGCCAGGGCGCCGGCATTGCAGTGGGTTAGCACGGTGCTGCTGCCTTGTGCAAGAAGCACCTGGCCGTTTTGACCTATTTGGCGGTTGATCTCGATATCGTCATCATGAATCTGGATGGCTTCGTTCTTCAAGGCATCCTGGAGCTTCAGCAACAATTCTTCCTTATGGCTTTCGAAAATCTTGTTCATGCGCTCGATGGCCCAGAAAAGATTCCGGGCCGTGGGACGGGTATCGTGAATGGTCTGGACAATGGCGGCGAATTTTTCCTCCAGCTGGTCCCTGGATTCCAAATTCTTCACTCCCAGGGCAATGCCCATGGCCGCCGCCACACCGATGGCGGGAGCTCCGCGAATCACCATGGTCACAATCGCCTCGGCTACTTCTTCGACCGATTGATAAGTGTTGTAGATTTCCTCGGTCGGGAGCAGTCTCTGGTCTATCATGACCACGCCGTCATCGGTCCATTCAATGGTTTCAATCATGGCTGAAACCTTAACATTATCGAGAATTGAGAATCCAGGGGCATTAGAAGACAGCGTCTCACGTTCTATTCCGGCACAATCGTGCAGCCTGTTGCAGGGGCGCACTGAGTGCGCCCACAGCAAGGACTGTGGCGTTAAGACGGGCGCACGACCAGGAGCGTCTCCCATTCCAGGTAATCCGGATGGACTGAGCCGGGGCGCACAAGTGCGCCCTAAACAAGCCATTGGCCAAGATTGTCTTGTGGGCGTACGCAGTACGCCCCTACAATCCCATCACAGTTCAGGAGACCATTCCGGGAGTGTGGGAGGCGCCTCAGTGTGTTCATTTCCAGGACATCCTTTACACATTTGGGTACTGGCTCTCTCTAGGAAAGGAGGGAGAGTAATTCTGGGAGGAAGTGGGAATGTATGGAATATCTTGATGGTAGGGGATCCAGAACCCCAAAGGGGTGATGTGAAATAGCCTGGGGCGTGAGCCCCAGGATTGAAAGTATTGTCGGTAAAGGAGCCCTGTAAGGGCGATGTAGGGAAACCATCAATGGGTCTACATCGCCCCTACAGGGCTCTTCTAATTGCTGACCTGAACAACCTGGGGCTCACGCCCCAGGCTATTCTAGGCCGCCCCTTCAGGGTTCCGGAAAAGTGAACTCAGATTGAAATTTGTAAAGGATGTCCTGGGAATGAACACCTTAAGTGCGCCGATTCCGGAAAGACCGCTACATGACCGTGCCTTTTCCCTGTCAGTTTAGCGCTGGTTAAAGACCAGCGCTAAACAGCTTCCGACCAGGCTGCATATCCACCCTTGAGCGAGCGGATGTTTTCAAATCCCTGCTGCTTCAGGTACGTCGTCGCCTTCAGGCTCCGCTCACCATGCTCGCAGTAAACGATGATCTGACGTTCCCGCGGCCAGTTGCGGACGATTTCATTCCCCAGCTCCTGATCCACTTTCCGGGAGCCTTCGATTTTTCCTTTTTCGATCTCAAAGGGCTCGCGAACATCCAGGATCGCCGTCTCCGAGTCGGCGGCAATCTGCTCACGGGCTTCCTGGACCGTCACCTCGAGTTCCGCCATGGGATCAAACAGATCGACGGATTCATCCACTGTCTCCCCACAGTACCGATCATAGATACTGGTGAGTACTTGGGTCAGGGACTCCACCGACTGACCCTCGATTTGATGTCTTTCCACCATATGCACCAGCTGACCGTCCCTGAACAGAGCGACGCTGGGGGAGGAGGGGACATAGCCGACGAAGTACTCACGGGCCCGCTCGGTAGCTTCTGTATCGTTGCCGGCAAAAGCCGTTGCCAAACTCTGGGGAAGAATGGCGTTGTCCAGAGAGGCCACCAACGAAGGTCTGGCCACACCCGCGGCGCAACCACACACGGAATTGATGAATACCAGGCTGGTTCCCTCCTTGTTTTCAAAGAGAGCATCCACATCTTCCCGGGTCTTCAATTCCTTGAATCCAACGGTCGTCAGTTCATCTCTCATGGGTTGGACCATTAGGGGATCGTACATTACAGATTCCTCCTTTTTAGCGAATCAGCCATCACTCGAGGGAATTTCGATTTTGAGCTCATCACCCTCTACCATAACCGAATAAGCGGTGACCCCGTGAACCGGAAGGGGGCCCTGCGGCTCTCCCGTCTTGAGATCGAACTTCTGGGCGTGCCAGGGGCAGGTCACGACCGTGCCGTCACACATCCCATCCGAGAGAGGTCCTCCACTGTGGCTGCAGCGATCGTCTAATGCGTAGAAATTTCCATCGACGTTGAACAAGGCAATCTGCTTGCCTTCCACCTCCACGCAGATGGCTGCGCCGGGTTCCAACTGGCCGATGGTGGCCACCTTGGTCAATACTCCCATGAATTCCTTCCCTTTCCCGTTGATGCAACGGCGATGTTCCTATAGCTCTACTTCCTACACTAATTTATAGAAAATCCCCGGCCGATGCAACGAGGTGTCTGCCCGATTCGGTCACCTTGCCCGTATCAAGGATCCAGGGCCGTCGGCGTGAAGGAGAACCAGCGAGCCAGGACCTGGGGATCGACGCGACGCGTACTCTGGATCAGCCTTCTCTTTTCACGAAACTTGTGGCGAAGCCTCCACACCTCTCGATAAGCGGGCAGTGAACTCCATTCAAAGCACAGGACATAGGCCAGAATGCCGACATCCCGAAGCCACATGTAGGGAAAACAGTGCCACCGGACGGTCGGATCCAGGTTTTTCATCCGCATCAGATAACGGTTCTTGAGGGAATGATAATTGATCCGGGCGGAAAGTTTACGCCGGCGCGAGGGAAGAACATGTCGGCAGTGAAAGGCCCGCGCCTGAGGTTCGTAAACCGCCTTCCAGCCCTTTAACTGGGCCCGCCAGGCCAGATCAGCATCCTCACGATAGGCGAAGAAGTCCTCATCCAGGTACTCCTGGTCCAGACGGAGATCCTCGAGCATTTCACGGCTGCACAAAAGGGCGGCCCCGGTGATTCCAAAAACCAGATGCCGGCGATCATACTGTCCATGGTCTTCCTCTTCACTTCCCCGGTCAAAATGCCTCTGCGAAGGAGTAAAAAAGATGCCGCTGCTATCCAGCACCGGGGCCTCTCGTCGAAAAACCTGCTCCCCATTTTGATCCATTCGATACAGCTTTCCGCCCGCCATCCCCGCTCCCTCCACTTCATCGAGGGTCGCCACCAGCACCTCCAGCCAATCGGGCTCCAGTGTGACGTCGGCATTGAGCAGAAGGGCCACCTGGAAATCTTCGCCCCGAAGGTTCGAATTGTGGCCACGGCTGTACCCCTTATTGGTCGGTGAGTGGTACAGGTCGACTTCAAATTGGTCGGCGATTTCTCGAGTCCGGTCTTCGGAGGCGTTATCAAAGACTTTCACCCGAACAGGAACGGTTTGGTTCCTGACGGACTCCAGACAGCGAGCCAGAAAGGGCTCATCGTTGTAGGTCACCAGGCTCACCAGTACGGGCGTTTGATCCTGCTTGGTCATCGGCGCACGAAAAGCCTCCGCAGCCACATTCCGCTCTGAACGGGAAGCCAGAGCATGGGATAGGAACGGGGATGGTGTTTCTTCAAATATTTTAGGAGATTTTTGTAAAAGATGGCGATGAAGCTGGAATAACTCAAGTGTTCCAGGGCCAGCCCTCCCTGGTGAATCAAGGGTAAGTGGGGAAAATGAAACACCTCCCAGTCGGAGTCCTGCATCCGCCGGCAAAAATCCACATCCTCGAACCAGGCCGGATAGAATCGAGTATCAAATCCACCCAGCTCTCTCCAGGCCTCCGTCCGCAACAGCCAGGCAGCTGCAGCCGGCTGCTCGGAGACCAGTTTTTGGGGTTGATCGCAGGATGGGGAGGGCCGGGAGTTTCCCAGGATCCAGTGCCTGAGTTCGTCGATAAAAAGAACATCCGAGAGAACATTCTTCCAGGTGGGGAGCGGGCGGATCTGAAAACCGCTCTGAGATTTGCCCTCGGGATCTCTCAGGGAGCCGCACACGATCCCCGCCCGGGGCCGACTCACCATCTCCTGGTAGAGCCGGCTCACAGACTCCGGAATGATCTGAATGTCGGGGTTCAGCAACAGGATGAAGCTGGATCGGGACCGGGAAATGGCTTCGTTGGCGGCACCCGCAAACCCGAGATTTTCGGTCAGAGCCAGGATTCGAACGTCGGGATAGCTCTGGAATCCATCCAGGCTCGAGTCCCGGGAAGCATTATCCACCACCCAGGTTTCTCTCAACTCCTCCCGCAAGGAAGAGAGCGAGTCGAGCAGACGTCCCAGATGATCTCCGCTGTTCCAATTGACAATGACCACACTCAGGTCCATGGTTTTGGGTAGTCCCTTTACGTTAGCACCCCACCCTCACCAGCGTCCACAGGGGGTGCAGCTGAGCTCCTGACTGGTATTATGCACGAAATCTCTGCTGCATCGCCGTTTCATGGCTCGAGGCAATGCATCATCCGGGTTGGTTTCGATAAGATGACAGGAAGCATGCGATATCAGCGCCACCAGGGCACACATTATCAGGGATGGGTCCATCCCGAGTTTTCCCCACCGGAACAGCTGCTGGAGACTCCGGAAAAGGCGGGGGATCTCCCCGGGGCGGAACCAGTCCTGGAT
>JAPYTY010000152.1 GCA_029942065.1 Acidobacteriota bacterium
GACCTGTACCGCGGTCAGGACCGCCGGGATATCATCCTGGTCAACCCTCAGGACATGAAACGCTTGGGTCTCACCGAGAATCAACCCGTGACCGTCCGCAGCAAGATCGGATCGATGTCCGGCATTCTTGTACGTCCCTTTCCCGAGATCAAGGCCGGCAACGTGCTGATGTACTATCCGGAAGCCAATCAACTGGTGGCGCGCCACACCGACAAGCTGTCCCGGACGCCCGCCTTCAAGGGGAGTGTCGTCACCCTGGAGGGATCTCAAGATGCCGCTGTCTGATCCGCGATTTGAATTCAGTCCTACCCCTATCCATTCCCTGGAAGCCGGTCACACTGTGCAGCTGGCGGATCTTCCCGCCTTTGGTGTGTGCGGCCGGAGCGGATCGGGGAGAACGACCCTCATCGAAGCGGTGATTCCGAAACTGCGCAGGCAGGGACTCAAGGTCGCGGTGGTCAAGGGAACGACCGACGAGATCGCGGTCGACTCTCCCGACCTGGCCTCTTCTATCAGGAGATTGTCGGCCCACCACGATCTGGTCCTGGTGGAAAGCAACCACGACTCCCTCCTACCCAGGGTGTGGCTGGCAGACGCTTCCGAGAAAGCCGTTCCGACCAACGTTCAAGGCGTCGTAGCCCATCTGTCACGCGACTGTGACCGTGTCCAATCGCTGCTATCCATCTTGAAGGAGTGGTTGCCCCTCCAGTGGGACAAAACTCCGGTTTTTGGATGCCTTCTTATCGGCGGTAAGAGCCGCCGAATGGGTTATCCCAAGCATCTCATTCAAAAAAACGGGAAACCCTGGATTCAACGACCCGTGGAACTGCTCGAGCAGACTGCCTCTCAGGTGGCCATCGTGGGAGGCGAATCAGAGATGGCAGGGTGTTGTCCATCTACCCGATGTACCCACCCTTGGCGGACCCATGGCGGGGGTTTTGGCCGCCCTGCGCTGGGCCCCCCAGGTCTCCTGGCTGGTGGTGGCCTGCGATCTGCCCCAGCTGTCGCTGTCCTCTCTGGAGTGGCTCATCTCGACTCGATCTCCCGGTGTCTGGGCGACCCTTCCGCGGCTACAGGGACCGGACCGGCCCACCGAGCCTCTTCTGGCCCACTATGACTACCGCACTCGCCCACTGGAAGACCTGGCAGTCGACGGTGATTTTTCGCTATCTCATCTCGGATCCCACCCCAAGGTGATCACTCCTGCACCTCCGGCGGCCCTGGAACCTGCCTGGCAGGACGTCGATACTCCCGCCGAACTTGAAAAAGTGGGTTAACAATTCCCGTCGGGGAGCCAGGCTCCAGTCTGGCCGCCGGGGGCCCCATACCCGGGTTCAATCCTTGTTGAGAACTCCTCCACCAGGCCCGAACAGCCCGTCCATTTTCGACAACGATTCCGGTCCAGATTCTGGCCCCTCAAAAAAAAATCTAGCCTGGTGACCTCGATCACACACTTTTTCCAGGGTTTGGTCGATAATTAGTATTGAAAGATGAATACGATGTTGATTTGGGTGCTCGCGCTGCTAAAACAAGGCACAGAGCAAGGAGGGTCCAACCTTGAAAACTGAAATACTAGGAGTCCTGTTCACCGATGTCAGTAAAAGTGCGCCCCTGGAGGACTCATTGGGCGACACCCTTGATCTGGACAGGATAGGGGAATGCTTCACTGTTATCACCCGGATTGCCGAAGAAAACAACGGCAAGGTGATCAAGACCCTGGGTGACGAGATCATGCTCACCTTTCAGAATGCCGATTCCGCCCTGTTGGCCGCCACCTCGATCCAGGAGACCGTGACCCGAGCATTCGCAAAGGAAAGCCCTGACATCCAGCTGAAGATCGGTTTACATTATGGGGAGGTGGTGGTGGACAACGGTGATGTATTCGGGACCACGATCAATACCGCCGAAAGACTGGTGAATCTGGCCACCCCGGGTCAAATTCTTACCACCGAGGCAACCACCAATGCTGCCACCAACGGAATAGGATCCAGAACCCTGCTCATCGGGAAGTTTCCTATCCGAGGCAACCAGGAGATGACGAGAGTCTACGAAGTCTTGCTGTCCAATGGGAAGGGAGATCCGGAGGCAACCTTGCCCTTGGCGAATAACCTGCCCCCTGGTTGTCTCCTCCTTCGCCATCGGGACCAGGAGGTTCGGTTCCATGAGGAGGGGCGTATCGTCTCGATGGGACGCGATCCCCGCCTCGACCTGGTTCTGTCTGATGATTTGACCTCGCGAAATCATGCCAGCATCGAGTGCTCCAACGACAGGTTTCTGCTGGAAGATCACAGTACCAATGGCACCTTTTTGTTTACTGATGAAGACGAAGTTATCCACCTCCATCAAGAGAAATGCCTGCTTCAGGGCAGCGGCCAGATCAGCCTGGGGCGAGAACCCACCGAAAATCCAACCGAGCTGATTCAGTTTGACCTGCGCCAGTCCTGAACGATTCCTGGGCGGACAGCCACGCGGTCTTGATCGGACCGCGTGGATCCAAAAACGAAAACCGCCTTCCTTCTCCTTCAGCCTCCGCAATTCCCTTCCCGATCACGTCGATTCCTGCCTGAGGAGGAATGGAAAAAAATCACGACCTGGTAGGGTTTTTGAGATAAAGTGGAGACAGAACAATTCCAAATTCCGAGCAGCTTCAGTTGTGTATTGCACTTTTGACGAGTCCTGCGGGAGGAAAAAACGATGAGCAAGAGTTATCGGCATCTACCTGTTTTACCCCTGGTGACCTGGGTCCTTCTGGCAACCGGCAACGGATGGGCTCAGAGCCCGGATCTGCCCCGGGAGGTCGTCGCCTATGCAGATTTGGTGGTTTACAACGGCAAGATCCTGACCGCCGACGAACAGTTCACCGTGGTCTCGGCAGTGGCGCTCCGCGACGGGAAGTTCCTGGCCACGGGAAATAACCAGAGGATCCTGGCCATGGCCGGTCCCGAGACACGGCGGGTGGATCTGGAGGGCCGAAGCGTGATCCCCGGCCTGATCGGGACCCACGTCCACAATGCCTTTGTCGGGAACATCGCCAAACGGGGTCAGGGAGGTAATCTGGATTTCAAGGACGTCGCCAGCGGTCTGGAAGAGATCCGGGCCGAGGTCGCCAAGTTTCCTGCCGGGCAAGAGCTTTACATGCGAGGACCCAGCAAGAAGCCCCTGGTGGTGGACGTCACCCTGGCCGAACTGGACGCAGCGGCTCCCGAGAACCCCATCTCTATTTCCTGCCAGAACAATCAGGTGATCGTCAACAGCCTGATGCTGGCCAAGATTCCTCCGGATACCCAGGGAATTTTAAAGGATGAAAACGGCAACCCCAATGGTCAACTGCGAGGCGCAGCCGCCGGACTCGTGATCTATGAAATGATGCCCTGGGAGAATGTGGAGGAGCAGGCCGTCAGGCAAAAGGCGGTCTTCAAGCGCTACCATCCTCAAGGGGTGACCACCCTTATCGGACGCGGCCAGGGATTTACGGTGTCCGTGATCCGAGAACTCTGGATCAAGGATGAACTGGAATTGAGGGTGAGAATCCTTCACGAATTCCTGCGCTCTCAGGGCCGGCCCGAGGCCTTTCTCAAACGGATTGGAAACCTGACGGACTTCGGAGACGACATGTACAAGATCATCGGGGCCACCGTCCAGGTGGTGGACGGAAGTGCCGGAAATGGTGCCGCCATGACGGACATCCCAAAGATCAATAAATTCGAGGGAGATCCCTACGATTCATTTGGTCAGAACAAGTGGGAGGAAACCGGCAATGCGGCCACCAGCGACCGCCTCAATATCATCCTGGCCAACCGATACGGCTGGACCATCGGAGGTCTGCACAGCGCCGGAGACCACAGCAACACCTTGCTTCTGGAAGCCTTTGCAGAGGCACACCAGGAGAGATCCCTGGTGGGCCGCCACTTCGGTATCGACCACCAGCCCATGATGCGCGAAAAGCACTTCGCTCTGATGAAGGAGATGGATGTGATTCCCACCTTCTATGACGGTCCCTTCTCCGGAGACAACGAGTCCTGGATCTTCCAGTATGGAGCGGATGCCGTCTATAACATGGGTCCGGTAAAAAGCGCGATCGAAGCCGGCCTCAAGCCCGCCATCGAAATCCCGGGCGGCCTGGAAGCGATTGCCTCCTTCGTGCAACGAACCAGTGACGACGGCCGGGTCTGGAACCCCGAGGAAAAGGTCTCCCGCCAGGAGGCTCTGTACATGTACACTGCCTGGGCAGCTCGCTACAGCGGAGATGAAAAACTGCTGGGCTCGATCGAGCCCGGCAAACTGGCTGACCTGGTGATCTTGAACGGAGATTATTTGACCTGGCCGGAAGCCGACCTGGACAAGCTTCGCGTGTTGATGACCGTGGTGGATGGAAAAGTCGTCTACGAAGTCGGAGGCGCCTTCTAGGAGGAATCAGCAACCGTCCCTCACCGATGGGACCCGCTGGACTGCAGGAACAGTTCCCCATAACCTTTGGGAGCCAGCTCCCTCAAAAACAGCATGCCGATATCCTGCATCAGGCCGGCCAGAAAGAGCACTTCTTCGTTGCGCATTTTGGTCCACTTGGCCAGGCACTGAGCAGAGACAGCAGAGAAAAGGGAGCGACGCCAGAATGCCTGGAAATCAAACCCCTGGACTTCATTACAGCGCATTCCGCGGACCAGTGAAAATGCCAGGGCGATGGTTTGTACGGCGTCGATTCCCAGAATCGCCACGGCATGACTCAGTGTTTCAATCTGACGAGGGAAGCAGTGAAAAGCGGAGTTCACAACCTTGAGAACTCGGGCACAAAGAACCGGATCCTGCCCGATCGCTTCGGCCAACTTCCTGAGATCCACATCCTGTTTCCGACACAGCTCAACGATTCTGATGGCAACCGCCGGAAGGGTCGGCAAAGTGGAACACTTTTCGAGCCGTTTTCGCAAATGGCTGTTCATCCGGGGTTCTTCTCGCCTGGAAGAAATACCTGTCCCTTTAATGAAAGGACAGAATCATATTCGGGGGTAGGTGCCGAAACGGCGCCGGGCTTTATCTGTTCCCTAAAGATTCCTATTGGTCCACCTCAGCCACCCATTGTTTCGGCTCTCGGGCACCGGAACTTTAGGTTGAAAATTCAAATTCCAGCGGTTTCCGGTATTCCGGATCGAGTAGACTGTAAAGAGGTTTTCGATTCGATGATCGGGGTACTACAAATCCCGGAAGGGCAGGAACCGGAGCCCGCCCAGGGATCGGGACCGCCAGCAGAAAAGTTTGTCCGACAGGTTTGGCAACAGGAGTTTTGCTTATTTGACAGGCACTTAGCTCATTCCCCGACAGAACTTCGCATCCTGTGAGGGTTCCCTCCAGTGGATCGGAAGCCCAACGGGGTCTAGATTCTTCAAAATTTGGCTTTGAATTTCACTCGACACTCTGTTATCTTGCGCCCTTCATAGACCTTGAAACAGGAAATGACACCAAATTGATTCCTTACACCGAATCCGAAGATGGCGGGCGGTCCTGGCGAAAGGCCATTGCCCCGTTTGAGACACCCAGTCTGGCCCGGAGTCTACGGCAAACCGCCGATACGATCCTTCCCTACTTGGGGTTAATGGGCCTGATGTACCTCGCCCTCGACGTTTCTTACTGGATCACACTGGCCCTCGCATTCCCCGCAGCGGGGTTCCTGATCAGAAACTTCATTCTTTT